>CALMOP010000001.1 GCA_937871775.1 uncultured Gemmatimonadota bacterium
ACGCGCCGGGGAGTCGCACCAGCCTCAGCTGGACCCTCGGCGCGGTCGGGTCCTACGTGCAGAACGGGGACCCGAACCGGGAGTTCGCCTTCACCCAACTCAGCCTCTCCACGAGATATCTGTCGTTCTATGTGCTGGAGGAAGGCGACCATTACGGCGCGGACAAGCAGGCCCTGGGCGAAGCCCCTTTCTCACTTACCAGCACCTACCTGAGCGGGTCCATCCGGCCGGCTCGTGCCATCCAGTTCACCGGCTCCTACGACGACCGCCGGCAGGTACGACTGTACCGGGACTATGCCAATCCCGAGACCTCATTCGACGACAGCTACCGTGAGGGGTACGGCGGCGGGATCGCACTGTTCGGACACCGGGTCCGGGCCACGGGGGACTACCACCATAGTTCAGGCGGGACCTCGGGATCAAACGAGTCTGTTACCGCGACGGCCGGAATCGACCGGCTGACCAGCTTGCGGCTCAGCCTCCTTGGCCGGGGCACGTGGATCAGCTCCACGACCGACCAAGCCACTGGCTCCACCACAGTGGACGGGTATCTCTACAGCCTGCGGCTTGGAGTGGACCCCCTTGAGCCGCTCCATTTCGATGTTGATGCCGGCATCCGCAAGGATGCCACCTTGAACGCCGGCTCGTCACAGCCGGAGTCGAAGTGGTACGGCGTCAGCGTGGACCTGAGCGTCGCCCGCGCCTGGTTCCTCTCGGGCCAGGCAGTGCGGGAAGAGGGAGACAACAACACCAGCAGCACTCAGTTCTATGGCAGCCTGAGCTGGCGGTTCTGATACCAGGGTAGAGCTCGAACGACCGAGGGCGGCCCAGCAGCGGCCGCCCTCGATGTTTCCGGCGCCTCGCCCGACGGCGCTCATCCCCGGTAGCGGGCCCAGGCCAGGGTGGCGTGAACGGCGCGGCGCCACTGCTCCCGCTCCGCCAGGCGCTCGGCCCCAGGAAGCAGAGGATCGAATCGGCGGAAGGTACGGCCAACCAGGAACTCCTCCACCGACCCCCACACCCCGAGCGCCAGCCCAGCCAGCCCCGCCGCCCCGAGGGCCGTGGTCTCCACGTTGTCGGGGCGCTCCACGGCCACCCCCAGCAGATCGGCCTGGCGCTGCATCAGCCAGTCGTTTGCCGCGGCACCGCCGTCAACCCGGAGGGCACTGACCTCGAGCCCAGCATCGGCCACCATGGCCCCCAGCAGGTCCACGGTCGAGAACGCCATGGCATCCAGCGCCGACCGCACCAGGTGAGCCCTGGTCGTCCCCCGGGTCAGCCCCACGATCGTTCCCCTGGCCTCGGCCTCCCAGTGCGGAGATCCCAGTCCCGCGAAGGCCGGCACGAAATACACCCCGGCAGTGTCCTCCACGCTCCGGGCCAGGGCATCCGTCTCGGCAGCCTTCACGATCAGCCCGAGCCCATCCCGCAGCCACTGGATGGCAGCCCCCGCGATGAAGATGCTGCCTTCCAACGCGTAGGCCGGCTCACCCCGGGGCCCACAGGCTGCCGTCAGCAGCAGGCCATTCTCCGACCGGGGCCGCTGCTGACCGGTGTAGGCCAGCAGGAAGGCCCCCGTGCCATAGGTGTTCTTCGCCAGCCCCTCCCGGACGCAGCCCTGGCCGAACAGCGCCGCCTGCTGGTCTCCGGCCATGCCGGCAATGGGCAGAGCGGTCCCCAGATGGGCGGGGTCGGCCTCGCCCTGCACTCCGGATGAGGCGACAACCCGGGGCAGAACCTCCCGCGGTACCTGAAACAGGCGGAGCAGGTCGTCCGCCCAATCCCGGGTGCCGAGATCATAGAGCAGGGTCCGGGACGCGTTGGTGTGGTCGGTGACGTGGACCCGCCCGCCGGTAAGCCGGGCAATCAGCCAGCTGTCGATCGTCCCGGCCGCGAGGTCTCCCCGGCCGGCCCGCTGACGCAGCTGGGGGTCCTGCAGCAGATACTCGAGTTTGGTGGCGGAGAAATAGGGGTCGAGCACCAGGCCGGTCCGGGCCTGGATCATCGGCTCCAGGCCCTCCGCCTTGAGGGCGCGGCACCGCTCGGCGGTACGCCGGTCCTGCCACACGATGGCCGGCGCCACCGGCCGACCGGTGGCCCGCTCCCACAGCACGATGGTCTCACGCTGGTTGGTGATCCCCAGCCCGACCGGCACCTCACCGGCCTGGGCGATGGCGTCCCGGGCCGCCTCGAGGGTAACCCGGAAAATTTCCTCCGGATCGTGCTCCACCCAACCGGGACGGGGGAAGTGTTGGCCGAACTCCCGGTACCCGCGCCCCAGCACCTTCCCCTCCTGGTGGATCACCAGTGCGGTGGAACCGGTAGTGCCTTGGTCCAGGGCCAGGATGGATGGCATGGCGGCGAGACTCCGGGTGCGTGGTGCGTGGTGCGTGGCGCGTCGTGCGTGATGGGGGGGGAGGCGTCACGCATCACACGTCACACACCACCCATCACGCAAGCCGGTGCAGCTCCATGCGGGTCAGCAGCCCGGCGTCCGTGATGTACCCCCGGATCAGCGCCGCCGGGGTGACATCGAAGGCCGGATTCCAGACCGCGGCCTCCGGGGGTGTCGTCTGGCGCGCCGCCGCCCCACCATGGCGGCGGATCTCATCGGGGTGCCGTTCCTCGATCGGGATGGCCGCGCCGTCGGGGGTCGCTGAATCGAAGGTGGAACGAGGGGCGGCCACGTAGAACGGCACCCCGTGAGCCTGGGCGGCGAGGGCCACACCGTAGGTTCCGATCTTGTTGGCCACGTCCCCGTTGGCCGCGATCCGGTCGGCGCCGACGATCACACAGGCAATATCGCCCAGCCGGAGCCGGCTGGCGGCCATTCCGTCGGCGATCACCGTGGTGGGGATGCCGGCCCGGGTCAGCTCCCAGGCCGTGAGCCGGCTTCCCTGCAGCAGCGGCCTGGTCTCATCGGCTACCACCTGCACCTTCCGGCCGGCGGCGTGGGCCCGGTAGACCGGAGCCAGCGCCGTCCCGATCCCGCCGGTCGCGAGAGCGCCGGCATTGCAGTGGGTCAGCACCGTGGCCCCCTCGGGAACGAGGGGCAGGCCGGCGTCGCCGATCCGGTCGCACATCAGCCGATCCTCATCCCAGATGGCCTGGGCCTCCGCCACCATGGATTCCCCCAGCGGCAGGCCTTCCGCCACGGTGGCGGCCCGCGACTGCATCCGGCCGAGCGCCCAGGCCAGGTTGACCGCGGTTGGCCGAGTCGCCCGGAGCATTCGACAGTCGTAATCCACCCCGTGCCGGGTCGCCGCTGCACCGAGTCGTCGGGCCGCGGACGCCACCCCCATGGCGGCGGCGATGCCGATGAGCGGGGCGCCCCGGACCCGGAGCAGGGAGATGGCCTCAGCCATCTGCTCGATGTGGTCGAGCAGGATGTAGCGCTCCTCGCCAGGGAGCAGGGTCTGATCGAGCAGCCGGATCTGGTGATCGGGAGCCCAGGCGATCGGGGGCGGGGGGCCGGAAGGCATGGCTTCAAGTTACATTGCGCCGACCTGCGGCACCGCCCCGGGCCGGCGCCGTGCCAGGCTTTCTCCCCGCGCGGAGCACATCCATGACCAGCAGCTACGCGACCCTGCTGTACCAGACCAGCGGCGGCATCGCCACCATCACGATCAACCGCCCTGACAAGCTGAACGCCCTGAACGCCGCCGTGATCGCCGAGCTGGGGCTGGCGGCAGCGCGGGCGGCGAGCGATCCGGAGGCAGGGGGAGTGATCCTGACCGGGGCGGGCCCCAAGGCGTTCGCGGCCGGAGCGGACATCGGCGAGCTGGCGAGCCAGACCCCGCTGGAAGCGAAGGCCCGCTCCCTGGCGGGCCAGCAGGTCTTTCGCCAATTCGAGGCCATGCGGAAGCCGGTGATTGCCGCGGTGAACGGATTCTGCCTTGGGGGCGGTTGCGAACTGGCCATGGCCTGTCACCTCCGGGTCGCGGCCGAGACCGCCCGGTTCGGACAGCCCGAGGTCAAGCTCGGCATCGGCCCTGGCTACGGGGCCACCGTCCGACTGCCCCGCCTGGTCGGTCGAGGCCGGGCGACCGAGCTGCTCCTGACCGGAGCGATGATCGACGCCCAGGAGGCCTGGCGGATCGGGCTGGTCAACCGGGTCGTTCCGGCGGAGCGGCTGCTGGCTGAGGCCACCGCCCTGATGAGCACCATGTTGTCGATGGGTCCACTGGCGGTTGCCACTGTCCTGGAGGCGGTCGATGTGGCGCAGGAGACGGGGTCGGCCGAGGCACTGACCCTGGAGGCCAACCATTTCGGGTTGCTTTCCTCGACCGCCGACACGCGGGAGGGGATGCAGGCATTCCTCGAGAAACGGGCTCCCAGGTTCACGGGACGCTAGCCCGCGAGGCCGCAGTTTTCCCTGCACTTTCGCCCCTGATACGGCTAAATTTCGTGATGTTCTGCCGCTCCCCCCACTCCGGTTTGGCCCAGTGGTCGGGCGCCGCCGGGGCGCTCTGGATGCTGGCCGCGGGGGCCTGCCAGACCCGGGATCGGTTCCAGTTTTCCTCTACCGGTGACGGGATCGGGCCCGAGTCGGTGATCGAGTACCCGGGGGACGACACCACGGTAACGGCCGGGCCGGACTTTGTGGTCTACGGATTCTCGCGGGATGGGGACGGCGTCGATACGGTCTATTTCGTGACTGAGGGCGGCGTCACCCACTTTCCCCCGCTGGCGTCGAGCAAGGACTCGGTGCGCTACGCCCTGCCGATCACCACCTCCGGGCAGGCCGGGACACTCATCACCCTGCTGGTGTTCGGCACCGATCGTTTCGGCGTCCGGGGTGACACGGTAATCCGGCACGTGCTGGTGCGCTAGTGCGGTTGGTCGCCCTCACGGTCCGGGCCTTTCGGAACCTCAGGGATCAGACGCTCGACCTGCCGCCAGCCGGGGTGGTGCTGGTCGGTCCCAACGGCCAGGGCAAGACCAGCCTGCTGGAGGCGATCGGGTACCCGGTGCTGATGCGCTCCTTCCGCACCAACCGGGACGCGGAGCTGGTGCGGTTCGGCGAGCCCGGCTTTCACCTCGACCTGCAGTTCGAACGGGGGGAGCGCCGCCGCACCATCGGGGCGACGGTACGGCCACCCGAGCGCCGGAAGCAGCTTGAACTGGATGGGGAGACTGTCACCCGGATCGTGGCGGTGGCGGGCCAATGGCAAGCGGTGGTATTCGCCCCCGAGGATGTGCGACTTGCCTCGGGCCCCGCCGCAGGACGGCGGCTCTACCTGGACCGCACGCTGGCGCTGGCCGATGCCGGGTATCTGGCAGCCCTGCTGCGGTATCGGTCGGCGCTTCGGCAACGCAACGCCGCCTTGCGCCAGGGTCGGCTCGAGGTGGTCCGGGCCTTCGAGCCGCCGCTGGCCGCGGCGGGCGCGGTGATCGTGACCCGGCGGCGGGCCTGGATCGCGGCGATGAATTCGCGTTTTGGCGCGTTGCTGGCCGAGCTGGGAGAGTCCGCGGCCGACATATCCCTGGCGTATCATGGGGATGCCGAACTGGCTGAGCCGGCCGCGTGGGCCGGTCGGCTGCGGGCGGCAGGGGCGCGGGACCAGGCTCGGCAGCTGACGACCGTGGGCCCGCACCGTGACGATCTGGTCATCCGGCTGGCCGGACACGGGCTCCGCTGGTTCGGTTCCACCGGACAGCACCGCAGCACGGCGATCGCGCTGAAACTGCTGGAGCTGGAGACTATCCGGGACGCCGCGGGGTCCTGGCCGGCGCTGCTGCTCGACG
>CALMOP010000002.1 GCA_937871775.1 uncultured Gemmatimonadota bacterium
CAGGTAGCCGTTCTGATAGTGGTTCCCATAGGCGACGGCGCTCTGGTGCTCCATCCCAAGGTGGGGCGTCTCGACCAGCTTGTAGCCGTCTTCGTACCAGGGGAAGGGCCCGAACCACGACTCGAAGCACTTCATCATCGGCAGCACCTGAAGGAACTGGCGCTCGGCCACCTCGCGATGGTAGGCCAGCGGCCAGAAATCCATCGTGAGCGGACCCGCTTCGCCGGCATACATCCACGAGAAGTGCATGTAGGCGCCGGCGTTGATCGTCACGCTGTAATTGTTGATCGGGCTCGCGACGAACCATTCGTAGGTGGTGGTGCTGTCGGCGTGCGGAGTCACTTTGCGCAGCCGGCCGTTGGACACGTCGACCATGGCGTCGGGGACGGTGATAGCGATGCGCTGGCTGTCGGGTTCGTCGGCCAGGTAGTCCTTGTTGGGCCACCAGACGCTCGCGCCAGTGCCTTCGTTGGCGGTGGCGACCCAGGTGTTGCCCAGGCTGTCGTGCTGCCAAATCAGCCCCCCGTCCCAGGGGGGCCGTTTCGCGGCCACCGGATGGCCGTGGTAGTAGACGGTGATGCGGCGGCGCTCGCCAGGCCGCTGGCGCCGCGCCAGTGTCGCGAAGAACGCGAACCCGTCCCGGCGGTACGCCACGCGGCGGCCGTCCTGGATCATGCTGTCCACTTCGAGCGGCAGCTGGAGGTCGATCTGCAGCTCGCGCCCCGGCTGCCGCACGATGTAGCTGATCCCGTTCCAGCCGCTGATCGTGCTGTCGGCCGGCTGGACCCGCGTGTGGAGGTCGTAGAAGGTCACGTCCCACCAGGCGCGCTGCGGCGTATTGGCGCCGCGCAGTGTGTCGGCGTGCGTGAAGCTGCGTGGTGGCGGCTGCTGCGCGGCGCTCACGACGGGGAAGAGGAGCGTGCACCCGAGCCACACGACGTGTCGCATGGGGACACCTGTCCTTCGGTCGAGGAGTCCGACACGACGAAGCCTCACCAGCAAGCCGGCCGGCGAGGCTTCACCTGCCCACCAGATGGGCCTGGGTAGAGTTGAACTACCGACCTCACGCTTATCAGGCGTGCGCTCTAACCACCTGAGCTACAGGCCCCGCATGTCCGGCAACAACTCTAACTTATCGCGGTGCTGCTCCACGCGGTACTCCAAGACAGCCGAGCGGCGACCATCGAAGGCGGCTGGTCGTTCAGCGCGAGCCAGTCGGCGCGGAGTTGCCCGTCTCGATCTCGTTCAAGGCGCTGGCGACATCTCGCGCCCGGCCTTCCAGCGGGGAATCGAAGACGGTCAGTCCATTCACTTTGCGGGCGACCAAATACAGGCTTTGCTCGCCGCCGGCGATCTCCCACAACACGACCTTCCATTCTCCTGCTTCGAGTTCGTACAGCGCTTCGACACGTAGGGCAACCTGCTCGGCATCGAGAGGTGTCCAACTCCGTGACTTGAGCAATTCGATCAGCTTGCGTCGAACGTCATGGTCCACAGCAGTCCCCCCAGCCTGATTCGTGGCGCGGTAACAACGGTGGCCACAAGAATGCTGTCGCCAGCCATTGCTGGCTAGCGCCCGTGGCGAAGCAGGCGGAGCCGCCTCCTCTTGACCAGGGGCCAGGAAGCCGTCACCCCAAAGGGGTGACAAAGCGCGAACCCCATCGCTGAGGGCGATGGGGTTCGTCTTCTCCTGAACTGAAGGACCATCTAGGGCCAGAGAACGATGCCTCCCCCGACCAGGGTAGTGAACAGGGGGCCGTTGGTGACGTTCGTCCCCGAGGGCAAGACAGACAGGAGCGGGGAAACTGCGTCGGTGTCTTCCACTTGGATGTAGAACCCCGTGTCGCCGGTCGTCAGTTGCACGAAAGTCAGGAAGCCCGTCGTGAAGCTGCCGGCCGCGAGCCCCGGATGGCGGATCGTGAGCTGGGTGACGTTGGTCGGCAGGTTCGTGAACGTGACGCTGCCCATCCCAGAGTTCGCGCCGGTCGGGTCTTCGATGACCAATTGGACGCAGTCCAGGGTTGGGTTGCCCCCGCTGATATACTGGACGGTGAAGACCACCGGGCAGCTGCCCGCGGCTAGGTCGCCGAGGAACCCGTCAGTGCCGCTCAGCTGTCCAAGCACGGTGACATTGGTGTTGAGCGTCAAGAGCGGCCTTGGAGTGCCTACCGCACTCAGGTTCCCGAAGTGCGACAGGGTCGGCCCAGGATCGGTGAAGCTGATGCTGGCCGGATTGGCGCTCAACTGGGTCAGGTGCCCCGGGTCGGCCGCGAAACTCCTCTTGTCGTTGATGCCGATCTGGCTGAAGCTGCCGCCGATTGTGAGCCTGCCGCTCGTGAGCAGGCCGGCCGTGCTGCCGCCGGTGAAGATCGCGTCGCCCGTGACATCCAGGACATCGAGGCTGTTGGTCATTACCAGGACGCCACTGTTGATCGTGAGGAACGATCCCCCTACCGAGGCCGTGAAGCCCCCCAGGTCGAGGCTGCCCTGCACCGACAGGTTGTGGTTACCGCTGATGATGAAGCTCCCGTTCATCACGTAGCTCCCCACCACAAACACATCCGCGTTGATCGTGCCACGCACCAGATTCCCGCTTCCGGTGAGGGTGACACCGCCGCCGCCGAGTCCATCCACGATCGACCCGGCCAGGTCGACGTCGCCATTGGCCACCAGCACGAAGCCCTGGAGATCGAGAATCGAGCCCGTGTTGGAGCTGAGGTTGTTCACCACCGCGCTGGTGGTCAGCACCGGCTGGGTGGTGACCGGAACCAGAATCACGTCGTCGATGGCGCCCGGTACGGTGCCGCGGTCCCAGTTACCGGCGGTGAACCAGTCGGTGCTCACCGCGCCGGTCCAGGTGAAGGTGTTGCCGGCCGCCGGCCAGTTGATGACCGCGCCGTTGTTGGCCTGGCTGACGTTCGCGCCCGAAACCGGCGTGCTCGCGAGCACGTCGATTGTGAGCGCACCGTTCGCGGTCGGCCCATCGAGGTCGTTGGCCACGAGGTAGAACCCGCCGGTCGAGAGCTGGCCAATGAAGTTCAGCCCACCAAAGAAGTACGGCGTCGGCTGGCCCACGTTGTTGACCGTCAGGTGGGTGCCGTTTGGGTTCTGGTTCTGGAAGGTCACTCGGCTGAACCCCGCGATGGTCCCGCCCGAAAGCACGAGCGGCACGCCGTCCATGGTCAGGGCGGTGAAGCCGGAAAGGGCCGAGACGTCGGCGCCGCCGGCGGTGAGCGTGACGCCCGTGCCGGCGATCGCAGGGCCGTTGCGTGAGATCGGCAGCGAGATCAGCTGCCCCGCCACCGTCACATTGGATCCCAGCGTCAGGGTCGCCGTGACTCCGCTCACATCCAGTTCCTGGAACCTGGAGCTGCCGGGGTTCGTGAGTGTTACTGTGCTGCTCAAGGGCCCGCCGAGGATCACCTTGTGGTTGCCGCCGGTCAGGAAGGAAGTCGGGACCGTTCCACCCTGATTGAGACTCTGGGTCCGGAGGACGCCCGCCGTCAGCCGGCCCGTTTCGTCGCCGCCGGTGAAGTTCGTGGTGCCGGCGATGACCTGGTCCAACGAGTTGGTCATCGTCAACAGGCCGGTGCCATTGAGGGTGCTGACGGTGCCCTGGCCGGCGTTCAGCGTGTTCCCCTTGAGGATCAGCTCGCCGGCGAGCTGCACCGTGCTGTTGATCAGCGTGGTGGCGCCGTTCAGAGACACGGCCCCTCCCGGGCTGACGCTGAGGACCACTTGGTTGAAATTGCCCCGCAGCGTGCCGCCGCTCAGGCCGATGAAGTCGCCGCAGCAGCCGTCCACGCTGCCGGAGGCGTCGAGATTTCCGGTGACGGACAGGCTGATGTCACCGAGGCTGAGGTTCGCGCCGGACTGCACGGTCAGGTCGTTCACGGTGATCGAGCTGCCGATCGTCGCCACGAATGGCGTGCCCGCGGGGATCACCACGTTATCGCTGCTGGTCGGCACCACACCGCCCACCCAGTTAGTCGAGAGGAACCAGTTGTTGCTGCTGGTACCGCCCCAGATCCGGATCGGCGTGACCGGCGGCCAGTTGACCACCGCACCGTTGGCGACCGTCAAGAACCCACCCGGTGATGCTGGTGTCGAGTTCGTGACGTTGATCGTGAGCGGCGTGGGCGTCGGGCCGTCCGCGTCGGTCGCTGAGAGGTACCGGCCGGCGCCGGTCGGCGTCACGCTGAAGGTCAGGGCGTCGAAGGTGAACGGCCCGCCGGTGCCCGGATGCGAGATGGTCAGCGGCGTCGCGGTCGGCAGGTAACCCTGGAAGGTGACGGTGTCGAACCCCACCAACGAGCCCCCCGCGAAGTTGAGGAGCAGATTGTTGAACGTGAAGTTGCTCACATCCAGAATCGTGGTGAACAGGGTGTTGCCGTTGCCCGAGAGGGTGCGCACCGCCGTCGGGGTTACCCCCGGCGTGCCGGTGGCGTACAAGTCGCTCGTCGCCGTGACCCCGCCCACGGTGTTGTCGATGATCACGTTCTGGAACCGCGACAGGGCGAAGCCCGGCGTGCCGAAGGTGATCGTTTGGGCACCGTTCCCGCCCAGGACGACGGTATGGGTGCCGGAGCCGACGAAACTCGTCGGGCTCCCTGACCCGCTCTGGGTGAAGTTCCCGCCGATGGTGAGTGTCCCTGCAGTGAGCAGCCCGGACTCATTGCCGCCGCCGAAGGCCGCCGAACCGGTAACGTTGAGCTGGCCGCCCGTCATGCCGAGGCGCCCGCCGGAGCCGGTGCTGAAGCCGCCGCCGATCTGCAGCGTATTGCCGCCGATGTCGAGGCGTGCGGCGCCACCGGACACCGCCACGCTCCCGGTCACGTTCGTGGTGCCGGCGAGCGCCACCGTCCCGGTGACCGTCGCGCTGGCGACGTTGCCAACCAGCGTCTTGGCGGTGCCGCTCAGCTGGATCGTGGGTGTCCCGCTCGAGACCACCAGTCCGCCGCTCGCGGCGAGGTTGCCAGCCACGTTGAATGTGAACGATCCGGCCAGGGTCACCGTGGCGCCCGTGGCGATCGTCAGGTCGTTCATGTTCGCCGTGATGGACGCCACCGGCTGGATGCTCGGCCCGGCGGGGATGGTCACGTTGTCCGCGAGCCCCGGTACCACCGCCGGCGTCCAGTTACCTGCAGTGTTCCACGCGCTGGAGACACTGCCGTTCCACACGATGCCGCCGTCGACCGCCGTCGCGGTCTCGGTGAAGCCCACGCTCGCGAGCCCGCTCGAGCTGGCGGTAAACGTCTGCGTGCCGACGGTACCGCCCAGCGTGGCGCCGGTCCGCGCGATGCCCTGCGCGTCGCTGGTCGCCGTGGCGCTGTCCACGCTGCCGCCGCCGGTAGTGGCGGCGAAATTCACCTTCACCCCGGGAAGTGGCAGGTTGTCGGTGCCGTTGACCCGCACGGCGAGCAGCTTCGGCAGCCGGCTCGCCACTTGGGCCGTCTGCGCATCACCGTCCGTGATCGTCAAGCTCCCTGCGGCCGCGATGACGAAGACCCGGGTACTGTCCTTGGTCGTGTTCGGCGCGGGCGCCGAGACCGTGATCGTGATGGTGTCCCGGGTCGCCGGCGCGGTAAACTGGCCCGTGCCGGTGATCGTGCCGGCAGAGACCTGCCACCCGACGTAGAAGCTCGTCACCGGCTGCTGCTGCGCGTCCGCTGCCGTGACCTGATAGGTGAATACCGCCCCGGGCCTGACCGTCGTGTCTCTCGGCGCCAGCGTCAGGGCGGCGAGGTTCGACCCCGGCCCCTG
>CALMOP010000003.1 GCA_937871775.1 uncultured Gemmatimonadota bacterium
GGATAACCACGAGGACGCTATGGCCAAGGTCAAATTCGAGCGCACCAAGCCCCACGTCAACGTCGGCACCATCGGCCACGTGGACCATGGAAAGACGACGACTACCGCGGCGCTGACCAAGGTCACCGCCGACAAGGGCCTCTCGGCCTACGTGAGCTACGATCAGGTGGCAAAGGCCTCGGAGTCACAGGGCCGGCGCGACCCGACCAAGATCCTCACGATCGCCACCAGTCACGTGGAATACAACACCGAGAAGCGCCACTACGCGCACGTCGACTGCCCGGGCCACGCCGACTACGTGAAGAACATGATCACCGGCGCCGCCCAGATGGACGGGGCGATCCTGGTGGTGAGCGCGGTCGACGGTCCGATGCCGCAGACCCGGGAGCACATCCTGCTGGCGCGCCAGGTGAACGTGCCGTCGGTGGTGGTGTTCCTGAACAAGTGCGACCTGGTGGACGACCTCGAGTTGCTCGACCTGGTCGAGCTCGAGGTCCGGGAGCTGCTCAGCAAGTATGAGTTCCCGGGGGACGAGCTGCCGGTGATCCGCGGCTCGGCCATAGGGGCCATCAAGGGCGAGCAGCAGTGGGTCGACCGGATGTGGGAGCTGCTGAATGCGCTGGACAGCTACATCCCCCAGCCCAAGCGCGAGATCGACAAGCCGTTCCTGATGCCGGTCGAGGACGTGTTCTCGATCACCGGCCGCGGCACGGTGGCCACGGGCCGGATCGAGCGCGGTAAAGTGAAGGTGGGCGAGGAAGTGCAGTTGGTTGGCTTCAACGCCGAGAAGAAGACCACGGTCACCGGGGTCGAGATGTTCCGCAAGCTGCTGGACGACGGCCAGGCTGGCGACAATGTCGGTCTGCTGCTCCGCGGCGTGGAAAAGCACGAGATCGAGCGCGGCATGGTGCTGGCCAAGACCGGGAGCATCACCCCGCATACCGAGTTCAACGCCGAGGTCTACGTCCTGACCAAGGAAGAGGGTGGCCGCCATACCCCGTTCTTCAAGGGCTATCGGCCCCAGTTCTACTTCCGGACCACCGACGTAACCGGTTCGGTGGAGCTGCCGGAAGGGGTGGAGATGGTGATGCCTGGCGACAACATCCAGATGCGGATTGCGCTCATCATCCCGATCGCCATGGAGGAAGGCCTCCGGTTCGCGATCCGGGAAGGCGGCCGCACGGTGGGCGCCGGGGTGGTGACCAAGATCCTGAAGTAGGGGCGACCCGCCGGGTCGCCCCTACGCCAGGATCTTCGGGTCCTGGTCGGGGTGGCCTGAGCGGCTTCAACGTGAGGCGGACATGGCACAACGGATTCGGATCCGGTTGAAGGCCTTCGACCACGGCGTGCTGGACCAGGCCGCGGCCGACATCGTGCGCACGGTGGAGAAGACCGGCGCCCAGGTGTCGGGGCCGATCCCCCTGCCGGTCAAGATCGAGCGGTGGACGGTGCTCAGGAGTCCGCACGTCGACAAGAAGAGCCGGGAGCAGTTCGAACTACGGACCCACAAGCGGCTGCTGGACATCAACGATTCACGGCCCCAGACCATGGACGCGCTGACCAAGCTCGACCTGCCGGCGGGCGTGGACGTGGAGATCAAGGTCGAATAGTCATGGCGAACGGACTGATCGGGCGCAAGCTCGGCATGACCCGCGTCTTCATCGAAGACGGCACTGCGGTACCCGTCACGGTCATCGAGGCGGGTCCCTGCCGGGTGCTGCAGGTCAAGGAAGGCTCGGTGCAGCTGGGCTATGGGGCGCGGCTGGTCCAGCGCACGAGCCGGGCCGAGCTGGGGCATGCCAAGGCGGCCACCCTGGCAGCCGCGCCGCGGGTGCTGCGGGAGTTCGGCAGCAATGCGCAGCAGTACGCACCGGGGGACACGGTGACCGTCGGGATCTTCGCGCCCGGAGAACGGGTCAAGGTGACCGGGACCACCAAGGGGCGCGGATTCCAGGGTCTGGTGCACCGCTACGGGGCCGGCGGTGGCCCGGCGAGTCACGGCAGCACTCGACACCGCAAGCCGGGGTCGATCTCTCCCGGCACCGACCCTTCGCGGGTCATCAAGGGCAAGCGGATGCCTGGCCACATGGGCGCCGAGCGGCACACCGAAATGGGGCTCACGGTGGTGAAGGTCGATGCCGAGCGCAACCTGCTGTTCGTGCGGGGCGCCGTGCCCGGGGCGAAGCACGGCCTTCTGCTGGTGAACAAACAGCACGGCCGGAGCCGCCATGATTGAAGCCCCGCACTACTCGCCCGCCGGCGCCAAGAAGGGCGCCGGCTACCGGCTGCCCGGCACCACCTTTGACGGCACCGTGAACCAGCCTGTGATGCACGAAGCGGTGAAGGTCTACCTCGCCAACCAGCGGCAGGGGACCCACGCGACCAAGACCCGGGGCATGGTTTCCGGCGGCAATCAGAAGCCCTGGAAACAGAAGGGCACCGGCCGGGCCCGGCAGGGCTCCAACCGATCGCCTAACTGGCCGGGGGGTGGCAAGGTGTTCGGCCCGCAGCCGCGGGACTACCGGCTGGGGATTCCCCGGAAGGTCAAGCAGCTGGCCCGGCGGAGCGCGCTGAATGCGCGGGCCGCGGAAGGCCGGCTGCTGGTGGTGGAGCGGTTCGAGCAGCAGAGCCCCTGTACCCGGGAGTTGGTGGCGTTGCTGACCAGGCTGGGGGTGGCGGACCAGAAGGTGCTGCTGCTCACCCATGGGGTGAGCGAGGCGATGTATCTCAGCGGCCGCAACCTGCCGCGGGTCCGGGTGCAGCCCTACCTGGACGTGACGACCTACGACCTGCTGTGGTCGGATGTGGTGGTGGTGGAGGAGCCGGCCCTCGTGGGTGAGCCGGCCCAGCCCTACGTACGGCCGTTCGTGGCGGCGCCGCGGCCGGAGCGGACCGAGCGACCCGTCCGGCCCAAGCCGACCCGGGCCGTTAAGCCCAAGGCTGAAGCGGCTCCGGCGAAGCCGAGCCCGAAGGCGGCCAAGCCCAAGGCCAAGGCGGCCAAGAAGCCGGCGGCCAAGAAGCCGGCGGCCAAGAAGCCCGCGCCCAAGAAGCCCGCGCCCAAGAAGAAGGGGGGCAAGTAAATGCCGGCCCTGTACGAGACCATTGTCCGCCCGGTGGTGACCGAGAAGTCGTCAGCCGCCTACCAGCTGCGGAAGGAATACACGTTCGAAGTGCATCCGGCGGCGAACAAGGCCCAGATCCGGGAGGCGCTCCACCAGCTGTTCGGGGTGCATCCCACCAAGGTCCGCACCATGCAGGTGCGCCGCGACCTGGTGGTCCGGGGCAAGACCAGGGGACTGACCAACCGCTGGAAGAAGGCGATCGTGACGCTGAAGGACGGGGAGTCACTCCCCGTGTTCGAAGGCTGATATGGGGATCCGTCAATTCAAACCGGTGACGCCGGGCACCCGCTTCCGGTCGATCTCCGATTTCGCGGAGATCACCACCAGCACGCCGGAGAAGTCACTGCTGGAGCCGCTGCGCAAGACCGGCGGCCGCAACAACCAGGGCCACGTCACGATGCGGTACATCGGCGGCGGTCACAAGCGGATGTACCGCAAGATCGACTGGAAGCGGAACAAGTTCGGGGTCCCCGGCAAGGTGGCCTCGGTCGAGTACGATCCCAATCGCAGCGCCCGGATCGCCCTGATCGTGTACGCCGACGGCGAGAAGCGCTACATCCTGCACCCCAAGGGGCTCGGGGTCGGGGACACCATCCTGTCGGGGCCGGGGGTCGACCCCCGGGTCGGCAATGCGATCCCGCTCGGGGAGGTTCCGCTGGGCGAGACGGTCCACAACATCGAGCTCAAGATCGGCAAGGGCGGCCAGCTGGCCCGTTCGGCGGGAGCCGCGGCCCAGGTGGTGGCCAAGGAAGGCGATTACGTGACGGTCCGGCTCCGCAGCACCGAGACGCGCCGGGTGCATGCCCGCTGCCTGGCGACCCTGGGTGAAGTCGGCAACGCGGAGCACGAGCTGCAGTCGCGCGGCAAGGCGGGGAAGACCCGCTGGCTGGGGAAGAAGTCCCGGGTGCGAGGCGTAGCCAAGAATCCGGTCGACCACCCGCTGGGCGGCGGCGAAGGCAAGACCTCGGGCGGACGGCCCCCGGTCAGCCCCTGGGGCAAGCCGGAGGGACGCAAGACCCGGCACCGCAAGAAGGGGTCGAACCAGTACGTCGTGCGCGGTCGCCGGCGGGGCAAGGCAACCGGAGGGAACTCCTAAATGTCGCGCAGCATCAAGAAGGGCCCCTTTGTGCAGACCGCGCTGCTGGGCAAGGTGCAGGCGCTCAACACCCGCAATGAGAAGCGGGTGGTGAAGACCTGGAGCCGGGCCAGCACCATTCTGCCGGAGTTCGTGGGCCACACCTTCGCGGTGCACAATGGCAACAAGTTCGTGCCGGTGTACGTGACCGAGAACATGGTGGGGCACAAGCTGGGCGAGTTCGCGCCGACCCGGCTGTTCCGGGGCCACAGCGGCAAGCTGGTGGCCGACAAGAAGGCCAAGGCGGAGTGACCATGGAAGCCCGGGCAATCCAGCGCTACGCGCGCCAGTCTTCCCGCAAGATGCGGCTGGTGGTGGACCTCATTCGCGGCAAGAACGTGAACGAGGCCTTCGCCATCCTGAAATTCAACAAGAAGTTCGCGGCCAAGCAGATCGAGAAGACCCTGAAGTCGGCGGTGGCCAACGCAGAGCAGGCGGCGCTCAAGGCGAACGCCAACCTGGACGTGGACGACCTGCTGGTGACCAAGGCGATCATCAATATGGGAACCCCCCTCAAGCGCTTCACCTCGGCGGCGCAGGGACGCGGGGTGCCGATCAAGAAGCGCACATCGCACGTGGAGATCCACGTGGGCACGAAGGAGAGCACCTAATGGGGCAGAAGACCCATCCGATCGGCTTCCGTCTCGGCATCGTCAAGCAGTGGCGGTCCCGCTGGTTCGCGACCAAGGAGATGCCGGCCCTCCTGAAGGAGGACGAGCTGATCCGCAAGTACCTGAAGGCGCGGCTGGGTCATGCGGCCATCGCCCAGATCGACATCGAACGGAAGCCGGGCAAGGTGACCGTCACCGTGCATACCGGTCGGCCCGGGGTGGTGATCGGCAAGCGGGGCGCCGAGGTGGACAAGTTGCGGGACGAGCTGGCGCAGCTGACCGGCAAGGAAGCCGCAATCAATGTCGAGGAGATCAAGCGGCCGGAGACCTCATCCCAGCTGGTGGCGGACAACATCGCGCACCAGCTGATGCAGCGGATCTCGTTCCGGCGGGCCATGAAGCGAGCGGTGCAGAGCGCCATGCGGATGGGGGCCCAGGGCATCCGGGTCCGGGCTGGCGGGAGGCTGGGCGGAGCGGAAATCGCGCGGACCGAGTCCTACCGGGAAGGGCGGGTGCCGCTGCATACCCTGCGCGCCGATATCGATTACGCCACCAGCACCGCCAAGACCACCTACGGCACCATCGGGATCAAGGTGTGGATCTTCAAGGGCGAGGTGGTGGAAGATCTGTCGGGCCGTACTTACAGCACCGGGAACTGATCCATGCTGGCACCCAAGCGCGTCAAGTTCCGGAAGACGTTCAAGGGCCGCACCCGCGGCATCGCGGTGCGGGGCAGCAGCGTCGTCTTCGGCGAGTACGCCCTGATCACACTGGAGCCGGGCTGGATCAGCAACCGCCAGATCGAGGCGGCCCGGGTGGCGATGACCCGCGAAATGAAGCGCGGCGGCAAGGTGTGGATCCGGATCTTCCCGGACAAGCCGATCACCAAGAAGCC
>CALMOP010000004.1 GCA_937871775.1 uncultured Gemmatimonadota bacterium
CCCCGATGATCACCACTTCGGCGCCCCGGGGTACCCGGCCGAAGATCGGCTCGGCCCGGCGGGCCGCGATCGCCGGCAGCTCCGGCCGCCGCGCCGCATCCGACCCGTAGGCCCCGACCCTGAACCTGGTGGTCCCCAGCCCCGCCGCCTCCAGCTTGAGTGCGGCCCCCTCGGCCAGGTTGCCGGTCAGCAGCCCCAGCAGAATGTCGCCCTCCGCCTCGATGGCATCCAGCAGGGCGGTGACCCCTGGCATGATGGTGGTGCGGGTCTCGGGACGCCGCAGCTCATCGGCCAGCTGCCCGACGTAGCGACGGCAGACCGCCGCAATGACCTGCTGGTCGGAAGGAGCGGCGTGCCCGCCCGCCTCCAGCAGCTCCACCACGATCTGGGGATCGGTCTTGCCATCGAAGCGGATCCGCTCGAGACCGACCTGCTCCGGGAGCACGTCCGCCATGGCGCGCAGGATGGCCCGGCGACCGGCACCGGCTGTCAACAGCAGGGTCCCGTCGATATCGAAGAGCACCAGGTGGCGGTAGGACATGCGGCGGCCGGGAGTAAGTTCGCGGGCGGGGTCAGTCGACCCGGCGCACGGCGACGAGCTGGGCCCGGAGCATCATGGCCCGGGTACCTGGAGTCCAGGGCTCGCGCACCAGGCCCCCGAGCGCCAGGGTCGAGTGCACGATGGTGTCGCGCTCGCTGACCAGCGCGACGTGGGTGATTCGGTCCCCAGCCTCGGCGAAGAAGAGCAGGTCACCGGGGCGGGCCTGACCCGGGGTCACCGCCTCGCCTCGGCTCGCCTGATCGTGAGCATCCCGGGGAAGCGCGATGCCGCGGGCGAGGAAGGTGGTCTGGATCAGCCCGGAGCAGTCCACGCCCCACGGGGTGACCCCGCCCCACTGATAGGGTGTGCCCGCGAAGACCTGCAGGGCCCAGGCATCGGGGGACACGGCACGAGCCCTCGCCTTGACTCGCTCGCAAGGGGTGACGGCGCCGGCGATGACCTCGGCGCGGCGACCATCAGGAAGGTCCACTCGGGGGGCCGCCAGGCCCACCCGGGCCCGTACCGGCAGCCGCACGATGACGCCATCCTCGGCACGGACCACGGCGCCCTCGCTCCAGGCCGAAGCCGTTTCCCGCCAGCCCCGGGCGATCTCGCGATCGGTCTCCAGGGCGTACCCCAGATGGACCCACCCCTCGCAGCGATCGCTGTCGGTTCGAACCCGGCGCCAGTCCCCCCGGGATTCGAGCACCCGGGCCGTCTCCCCCAGGACGAACTGGCTGACCTGTTCGGCCCGGGGATTCGGTTCCTTCAGGACGGGGGCGACCCCCGCCCGGCCGATGAGCGAAGTGGTGCTCACTTGGCCTGGCACTCCTTGCAGCGGCTGACCCCCTGAAAGGTGCAGACAATACAGATGAAAGTGCCGCAGACCTCGCAGGGATAGCCTTCCGAAGCCCGCTCCTCCCGCCCGCACGCCCGACATCCCATGGCGTCGCGCTCCTTCAGGTCTTCCTTCTTCACGTTTCTCTCCCTTCCCGGCCCCCCACCGGGGCCGGCCGCTCTCAGAGTGTAAGCGCGTAGCGCTTGATCTTGTTGATCAGCGTGGCGCGCGAGATCCCCAGCTCCTGGGCCGCCCGGGTGCGGTTGCCACCATGGTGTCGCAGGGTGCGCTCAATGTGGGCCCGTTCGAGCTCATCCAGCGTCATCGGGGTATGGCGCCGATCGCCGGGGCCGGGCCGGTTGCGGAATTCGCCGGGCAGGTGTTCGAGCCCCACCGTCTGCTGCCCCCGGGCGAGAATCAGGGCCCGTTCCAGGACGTTGCGCATCTCGCGGGCGTTGCCCGGCCAGGCATGGCCCAGCAGCCGATCCAGCGCCTCCGGTCCCACGGCGGAGGCCGCGCCGGAGATGTCCCGCTGCAGCTCGTTCACCAGGGCCAGCAGCAGGGACAGCCGGTCCTCGCGGGTGCGGTCCCGCAGTGGCGGCACGGTGACCGGCATGACGCTGAGCCGGTAGGCGAGGTCTTCGCGGAACCGGCCAGCCTCGATCAGCGCGGACAGGTCCTGGGTGGTCGCGGCCAGGACCCGGACATCGGCGGGAAGGTCCCGGGTCCCGCCGACCCTCCGGAAGGTGCGGGTCTCCAGCAGCCGCAGCAGCTTTGGCTGGAGCTCCGCGGGAAGGTCGGCAATCTCCTTGAGATAGATCGACCCGCCGGCGGCGGTCTCTACCAGGCCCGGTCGCCGTTCGCGGGCTTCCTGTTCGCCAAGGCGCTCGCTGCCGAATAACTCGGGGTCCAGAATTCCGGGATCCTTTTCCCAGGCGACGACCTCCACGAACGGTCCGGAGGCCCGGGGACTGACCTGGTGCAGCATCCTGGCCATCCAGCCCTTGCCGACCCCGCTCTCGCCCCCGAACAGGACCGGCGTCCGGTCGGACAGCGCCACCAGTCCCACTTGCTTGATCAGCTCGCGCATGGGCGGGGAGTCTCCCAGCGATTCGAGGTCCTCCCCCGGCGCGGTGCGCAGCAGCAGCAGCTCATTGAGCCGGCGCAACCGGACCTTGTCCGCCACCCGCGCCACGGCGGCCAGCAGGTGCTCCAGGTCGACCGGCTTGGTGAGAAAGTTTTCGGCGCCGAGCTGCATGGCCTGCACCGCGGTCGCGATATCTCCGTGCCCCGTAAGCAGCACCACCGAAGCATTGCGCTCCCGGAATCGGCGCAGCGCCTCGATGCCGTCCATGCCGGGGAGGTGCAGGTCGAGCACCACCACTTCGGGCCGCAGCCGGTCGTAGGCAGCCAGGCCGCTCTCGGCGTCCAGCTCGCGGGCGACCTCGTAGCCGGCGCGTTCGAACACCTGCCCGATCGCGCGAAGAACATTCACGTCATCATCAATGAGCAGTACCGAGTCAGGCATCGGCGGGCCTCCCGATCCGGGTGGGGTCGCGCGGAAGCCGGAAGGCGAAGCGGGCGCCGCCCTCCGGCCGGTTCTCGCCACTGATTTCACCGCCGTGGGCGCGGAGGATTCCGTGAGAGATCGACAGCCCGAGGCCGGTGCCCCGCCCCTGAGCCTTGGTGGTGAAGAACGGCTCGAACACCCTCGAGAGCGACTCCGCCGGGATCCCGGGGCCGCTGTCGAGGACCTCGAAGCCGACCCACTCCGTGTCCCACCAGGTCCGCACCGCCGCCTCGCGGCGCGGGCCCGGCTCCATGGCCTGGCCGGCGTTCACCAGCAGGTTGGTAATCACCTGGCGGATCTGGTCCGGGTCGCCGCTGACGGCCGGCAGGGTCGGATCCAGACCCAGGGTCCAGATGGCACCCTGCTGGGCCAGGGCCGGCGTCGCCGCGAAGGTGTCCCGGACGATGACATTCAAGTGAGTATCCCGGCGCTGCAGCGGGCGCTGCCGGGCGAAGGTCAGCAGATCGGTGACGATGCGGGCGGCGCGCATCGCCTCATGCCGGACGGTTTCGAGGGCCCGGGCCAGGTCCGGAGTGGCGGTGCCTTCCAGCTGGCAGGCCTGCGCGGTCGCCGCGATGCCGGCGAGTGGATTGTTGAGCTCGTGCGCCACGCCGGACACCAGCCCGCCGAGGGCGGCCATCTTCTCGGAATGAGAGAGCCGCTCCCGCAACTGGACCTCGTCGGTCACGTCCCGGGCGATCGCCAGGATCGCCCGGTGACCGCCCCGCTCTTCGACCGGCACCGCCACCGCTGTGACCTGCCGCATCGCGCCATCGCGGCGCCGGAAGTGGAAGTCCAGGTTCTGGGTTTCCCCTTCGAAGCTGCGTTGCAGCGCTCCAGCCACCACCGGCCATGTCGCAGGGGGCAGAAACACCTGCAGGCTGGTGCCGGGGGTCGGTCCGGTCTGGCCCGCCAGCTTGAGCGCTGCCCGGTTGGCCGAGAGAAAGTTGCCATCCCGGTCCAGAGTCACGATGGCCAGCGGGGCCCGGTGGAACAGGGTGCGGAAGCGACGCTCGGAGCGCCGCAGGGCCTCGGTCGCGAGCCGCTCCCGGGTGACGTCCCGCACCACCGCCACGGTGCCGGCCGGAGTGCCGCGTTCCATGAGCGGTGCCAACGAGACCTCCGCAATGTGGACGCCGTCGGCTCGCCGCACCAGCGATTCGTAGCGCCGGGCCTCGCGGCCGCTGAGGGCGGGCTCCCGTTCGTCCGGGAGCAGCTCAGTCAACTGCTGATCGTTGAGACGCAGCGCCGGTACCCCGAAGAGTGCGGCCGCCGCCGGATTGGCGGACACCACCCGGCCGTCCGGGCCGGCCAGGATGATGGCGTCGTGGGCGGTCTCTACTAGCCGGGTGTATCGGGCTTCCAGCCGGACGTAATGGGTCAGGTCATCCAGAGCCACCACGAAGCCGCTATCGGGGCGTGGGGTCGCGGTGAGCGCCATGTGCCGGCCCTCGAGCGTCACCAGCACGGTGGTGACCCGGTGGCCGTGGCGGCCGGCCTCGGACAGCGGATCGGCACCTGCAGCCGGCCAGTCGACAAACATCGGCGCGAGGGAGCGGCCCGGCAGTTCGGTGACCGCCACCCGGGCCAGACCGGCGACAAAACGGTTGGCCCGCTCGATGCGGCCCTCGGCGTCGACCAGGGCCAGCCCGGTACCAATACCATCGAAGGCGGATTGCCATTCCGTCTTGATCCGGACCACGGTGTCGAGCAGACGGCGCATGCCAATGGCGAGCGCTGCCTGATCGGCGAAGGCCAGCGCGAGGGTCCGCTCCTCCTCGGAATAGCGCCTGACCGTATCGTGGTAGAAGGCCAGCCACCCGATGACCCGCCCACCATAGTTGAGCGGAAGTGCCGCGACGGCGCGGAACCCCTCGGTCAGCACGGCCTCGTGGATGGGGCTGTTCTTGTCGGCCCGGGCATCGGGGGTGAAGTAGGCCTGGCCCCGGAGCGCCGCGCTGGCCGAGAGCGATTCGCGGAACCGCTGCCGCAGGGTCTCGATATAGGCGGCGCCCAGGCCGATGGCAACCATTACGTGCATGGCGTCGCCGCGCTCATCGAGCAGGTACAGCCCCACCCGCTGGGCTCCGAAGACCCGGCGACCCTCATCGGCCACGGCCCGGACCGTGCCGGCGGTTTCATCGGTGGCCGCCAGCAGATGGGCCACCCGCCCCAGGGCCGTGACGCCGGTGCTCATCGCTGGTTCGCCACCAGCACGTGGAGGGCCCCGGGCACCACGTCGGCGGTGAACGGGGTCTCACCGAAGGCCTCGCCATCGAGCTGCACTGGTTCCTGCGGCTCGCTTTCCACGGTCACACTCCGGCCCCGGGAATACCCGATGAAACCGGGACCCTGGCCGGCGACCGAGCCGCCCTCGCGCAGCAGCTCCCACACGGCCCGGATGGTCTCGGTGACGCTGTCGGCCCGGAGCACGATGACGTCCAGTTCCCCGTCGTCGGGGCGGATGCCGCTCTTCAACCTGATCCAGGGCGGCATGATCTCGCCGCAGTTGGCGACCAGCACGATCGCCGCCTGGGCGGTGTAGGTGGTGCCATCCACCGTGATCCGGTGGGTCACGCTGCGCAGCTGGGGCATCAGCCGGACGATGGTGGCGAGGTAGGCCCCCATCCGCCACCGCCGCTTGTTCGCGGCACTGGTTCCGGCCATCACCCGGGCATCGTAGCCCGCGCCGGCGGCGACGGCGAAGTAGTGGGTGCCATCGCTGCGCTCCATCCGTCCGAGGTCCAGGGGCACCGAGCGAGCCCGGAGCATGGCGTGCGCGGCCCGGAGCGGGTTGTTCGGGAGGCGCAGGTTTCCCGCCAGCAGATTCCCGGTGCCGCCCGGGATCAGCCCCAGCGCGGTGCCGGTACCGACCAGGGCGGCGGCGGCCTGCATGGTGGTGCCGTCGCCACCGAACACCGCCACCACGTCAGTCCCCGCCGTCACGGCCTCGGCGGCAAACTGGCGGGCATCACCCGGGCCGCCGGTGGCCCGGAGCTCCACCTGCCAGCCGCCGCGGGTCAGCACCGCGGCCACCGCCGGGACGATGACCGGGTCGGTTCGTGCCGCGGCCGGATTGGCGATCAGGAGCGCCCGTGGCATCAGTACTCCCGCTCCCAGAGCACGTCGAGACCGACCTGGTACTCGTTCACCGACAGCGCCGGCTGCTCGAGAAGCAGCTGGCAGGAGTGGGCCGGCTCGACACTGGTCTTGAGTCGAAGCTGCCGGCTCATCCGGAATTCGGCATTGGGATAGAAGCGCTGGGCGTTGGTGCACAGGTCCGCCACCAGGGTGACGAACCAGCGCCGCCCGATCTGCCATCCCGCGGCGACCTGGGCCACCTGGGCAGTGGCGTTCTGACCGCCGGCCAGGCCCGTGCTGCCGGCCCGGATCTCCAGATAGTCGATGGGTACGCCGAGATCGCTGATGAGGGTCCGCTGCAACTCGCTGGAGAAGGCGCTGGTCAGATAGGAGACGCCGGCCTGCACCGCGGCAGAACGATTCTCCTCCCCGGTGGTCCCCTGCCTGCTGAACGTGGGCCGGCCGAACATGAGATACGACACCAGCTCGGTCTGGGACAGCGCCGGCGCCTGTGCCGTCGGCGGACTCGACAGCTCCAGCCGCGGCTGCAGCATGGTGCCGCTGATCTTCGCGATAATCGGGATCGCCTCGTTGGTTTCCGCCGCCAGCACAGTATAGCGCGCCTCGATATCGAGGGCGGCGTTCAGGTCGGGCGTGCCGAAGTAGCGGACGGTCCCGTGGTCCACCGTGAAATCCCTGGTCACGACGCTCCCGATCCGGAGCGCATAATTGCCGCGGGCCGCGTTCAGGGTCCCGTCGTAGCGGTACCGGTCCCGTGACTTGGTAACCACCAGCCCCCCGTCAAGCTGGATATTCGCCTCGCTGGACCGGAGCCAGAACCCTTCACCCATCTGGATCTGCAGGGTGTCGATAGTCAGCGAATCGAGGAAGCGGTTCTGAAAATCGGCCCCCAGATGCTCGGTGCGGATCAGATCCAGGTCGATCAGCCCGGAGTCACCGGGATTCTCCAGATCCACGATCCGTTTGGTCAGCAGGTCGGCGAAGTGCAGGGTGCCTTGGTTGGCGGTCACCCGTCCGCTCAGATGGGCCTTGAACACCGGACCGGTCACCCGGACGGTTCCGGAGGCGTCCAGGGTGAGAAAGCGGCGGACATCGATGCTGCGAAAGCGGCTGGCCCGCAACGTCAAGTCCAGCACCGGCCGGGTCAGCCGGTCGAGTCGCACCGTCCCGGCGGCGCGCAGGGTCCCTTCCCCACCACGGGCCGCCAGGGAATCGACCAGAATGGAGTCCCCAGACAGGTGGGCGGTCGCGTTGATGCGATCGTAGCGGACTCCCAGACCCGGCAGATCCGCCGAGGCCCCGAGCAGCTGCAGGATCCCGCCCAGGCGGGGCTGTTCCCACGAGCCGCCGACTGCGATGTCCGCCCTGAGCCGGCCCCGCACCCGACGTACGTTTCGGGTGAACGCCTCCGCCACGCCGAGGTCGGTGCTGTCGGCGAGAATCCGGACCGACAGCGGGCCGTCCACCTGCCGGCTGCTGGTGTGCCGCAGCGCCAGGTCCAGCGGCAGCCGGGCATCGACCCGGAGGACCGGCTCCCCCGTCTTCCACAGGAGCAAGTTGGCCTCCAGGCTGCGGTCGGCATAGTCGATCACCCCCTGCATGAACGGAGCGCCGAAGTCGCCGAACGACAGGTCCGCCACGGCCGCCGTGCCACGGAGCGTGGGACCTGCCGCGGTCCCCCCCAGAACGAGGTCGACCTGTACGGTGCCGGAGACCCCGGCGGTGTCCCGTCCCAGGAGGCTGTAGACCTGGCGCACCTCGAGCCCCAGCACTCCCACCTCGAGCTGACCGGGGCCGCTCCCTGGGAGGCTGCCGTTGAGCCGTACTTCACCACCACCGTCCTCGGCAAGCAACCGCAGCGGGGTCAGGTCGTGGCGACCTTGCCGGCTCGTAATCGTCACCGGCTGCTGCAGCCGCCACCGGCCGGCAGGGAACCGGACGACCAGGCTGTCACACTGGACCTGGCTGGTGTCGGCGAGCTTCCACCAGCTCCCGGCCCCGGCGAGACCGACACCATCGCCGACTGCGCCCCGGGCGACCCAATGCAGCGAGTCGGCATATCCCCCTGCGTTGACATCCACCGCGGTGAGCAACCGGCCGCCCAGGCTCGCCGTGTCGGCCAGGATGGCCAGGTTGATCTCCTGGCGGACCGCGTCGTTCCAGCCGAAGCCGAATGCGACGCTGGGCATCCGGACGTCCCGCCACACCAGTGCGGTCCCATGCGCCGAGGCCATCAACCGTGGCCGACGCGCGCTGCCGGCCAGTGCCACGACCCCCCGCAACCGGCCCGTGGTCTCGACCCGCGCGAGGCTGGTATCCGCCGGCCCCGCCAGCGACTCCAGCAGCGGGTCCAGCGCGGCCAAGCTCTCGGCGGCGAAACTGGCCTCGATCCGCTCCGGTCCCGGTTCCTCCCAGCGCAACGCTCCTCGGCCACTCAACGCCCCACCACGCCAATGCAGCACCAGAGTGTCCAGGGTCACCAGCCCGCCCGCGGCCTGCAGCCGCAACCCGAGACTGTCGAAAGGCACCCGGTCTGCCTGACCCGGGCCAAGGTGCAGGACCAGCCGGCCGATCGGGGGCGCCGCGGAATCGATGACCCCGTCCGCCAGGAGGCTGCCGGTCAACCGGGTCCGGGGCCCAGTGCCGCGGACCCGGGCGAGGTCGAGTTCCGTGAAGCTGGCGGACAGACTCTCCGCCGCGAACCCCGTGGGCCGCCGGGCCAGAATCCCCTCCCACCGCACCTGGCCCAGCTCCCCGGTCAGGGCCGCGGAGGTGTGAAACCGTTCGGTGCTGCCATCCAGCGCCAGGAGCCCTCTGGCGGTCCCTTGGGTGACCACCCCAGGGTAGCCGGGACGGATCCCATCGAAGGCCAGCGGCGTCAACTGGACCCGCACCCGGAACCGAAGCGGCTCCCCCCGGGTGTCGAGGGTCATGGTGCCTTCCGCCTCACTCCGGGGCAGATCTCCATCCGAGTGGGTCATGCGACCCTGATAGGTCAGATCGTGCCAGGGGCCACGCAGCACGCCATCCAGTTGGAGCCGGCCCTGCAGGGTGACCGCCGGGGCCAGTCGGGTGACCGTGCGCAGGTCGAGGTCCGCGGTCTGCAGCTGCAGCGTATCGAACACCGCCCCCTCGGCCCCACCGAGCATAACTCGGCCGAGCCCGTGGACCCGGGAGTACGCCCCGTCCGGCACCGCCGCGTCCGTGAAGAGCAGGTTGAACTCCAGCTCCAGCCGGTCCAGGAAGCCGTCCCCATTCAGCTGCCCGCTCAAGGTCCCGTGTAGCGGCAGGGTATCGAGGTAGGGACGTGGCACATCGAGATCGAGATCAGCCAGATCCAGACGCATGTCCTCGACCCCCAACCCCCGGTCCGCATCCTGCAGCACGGTCACATTGCCATTCAGCCGGCCCGCGGGGCCCTGCAGGGCCAGGCTCTGCAGGTGGTAGGCGGTGACCCTGGCCGAACGGGACTCGGCGGTCAGCAGGGCCCGTCCGGTCAGGGCCGGAAAGTCCGGTGAGACCCAGTGCAAATCGTTGAGGTCGAGTCGCGGCACGTCGAGCGTGAGGTCGTACTGCAGGGGGCCCTCGGGCCAGGTAATCACGCCGCCCCCGTTGGCCCGGGTGTTCGGCAGCCGGGCCCGATGAATCGTGAGGGCGAGGCTGTCTCCCCGGGTCCACAGATGGGCCGCGAGATCCACGACCTGGATCGCGGGGTCGCTGACCCGGGCCGAGAGGGAATCGATGTCCAGGGTGAGCGGCGGCCGGTTCGGCGCGCTGACCAGGATCCGGTCCAGGTGAGCGTTTACCGCGGTGAGGCTCACCACCCGGCGGAGCCCGTCGGGCGTGTCCAGTACCAGGCGTCCGGGTCGGGCGCGATCCGCCGCGAGCGCCGCGGCGACCGCGGCCGGGGTCCGGGCGCTGTCCGGCGGATTCCATGGGAGCCGCAATTCCAGCTCGGCCCGCCGCACCCGCACGTTCCGGAATTCCACCAGCGGGGCCGCCCCGGTCCGGTCGGGCCCCTCGCCCAGCCGGAAGATCTCCTGATGGTTGAGTCGCCCGCTGCTGCGCTTCACCACCCGGAGGACCGGACTCTCTACCACAACCTCCGAGAACACGAAGCGGCCCGCGGCAAGCGCCGGCAGCGTGTACCTGACGGCCAGGCGGGGAACACTCGCGAACGGCTGGCCCAGCGTGTCGCGGATGACCAGATCGGAGATCACCAGGGTTCGCACAAAGGATCCGCCCACCTCCCCCACCTGGAACTGCCCCCGGAAGCGCTGGTTCAGTTCCACCTCCGCCAGCCGGCCCAGGGTGACATGCCCGGCCCCGGTGTACAGCGCGGCCGCCACCGTGCCCAGCAGCGCCGGTGCCAGCCCCAGCATGAAGGCCAACAGGACCCGGGCGGGGCTGGTCGCCATCAGAACGGCTCCCCGAAGCTGATGTGGAACCGGAACCGGCTGACCTCGGCGCGCTGGAAGTTGTCCCGGACCTTCTGCAGCGACCCGTCACTGAGGTTCAGGTACAGGGCTCCGCTGGGCGCGGGGTAGCCGTTGTAGCCCACATCGAGGCGGATCGGTCCCAGGGGCGTAAGCAGGCGGAGGCCGACCCCGGGTGTCACCCGGATCTCAACCGGCTCCTCGGTCCCGCCGACGCAACTTCGCAGGAGGTCGTGGCAGCGCTGAGACAGGGCTCCGGCATCGACAAACCCGGCCAGCCGCAGCCGACTGGGCCAGAACGGAGCCGGTACCCGAACCTCCAGCTGGGTCACGGCCATCGTGTTGCCGCCGGTCGCGCTGAACCGGGGGCTGAGCTGGCCCTGGTCGACCAGGCCGAGGGTAGAGTCCCAGGGAGCGGTGTCACCGGAAACCGCGTCCACCACGTAGACCACCGGCCCGAGTTCGTTGCGGTCGTAGCCGCGGACATCGTTGGGCCCACCGGCGTAGAACCGCTGCTCCGGTGGGATGAAGCTGCCGCTCGAGGTATCGAGTGAGGCTCGGGGCGTGAAGATCAGGCCACCGCGGACGTGGGCGCTGAGGACGCTGCCGCTGGACCCCAGAGGGAAGTACCAGGCCAGATCTCCGGAGAACCGGGTGAAGGTCTGCAGCTCCGCCGAGCCGGTCAGCTGGGAACTGTGACCGACGTCGAGGTAATAGGCGTGGCCGCGGGTGGGGTCGATGGGATTATCCTGGCGGGGCCAGGCTACCCCGGCACTCACGATACCGAACGGCCGCGCTTCACTCAGCCGCTGGATATCGTCCTCGGTGCAGGCATTGAAGAACGCGCAGAAGGTCGCGGGGCTGGCGGTGGTGTTCCCGTAGGTCAGTCGGTAACCGAGCGTGATCGGGACCCGGCGCGAAGTCTCCCGGAGCAGGCCCAGGCTGGCGCCGATCTCGTCGCGCCGATACACCGCGAATTCGCTGCGCCGCTCGGCAAACAGACTGTAGGTGCCGGTCAGGTTGGGAGAGAAGAACCGGGGCTGGCGCACCAGAGCCGTCACGTTGTAGTTCAGCACCGAGGAGCCGATCGGGTCGTCCTTGAGAGCGGAACAGATCGAACGCTCCAGACCCCACTGGGGCCACGCCACGCCCACTTTCGACACCCGACCGGCAATCTCGAACCGGCGACCGGTACCAAAGAGATTGCGGTCGGTCCACCCCGCCCCGCCCCGAAAGCAGTCGTTGGTGGCGTACCCCAGGCTGGAGACCAGCCGGTGAGACCGGCCCTCGGCGACCTGTACCGCCAGCGGCACCACCGTGCTCTCCGGGTCATAACTGGCCGAGTCGATGGTGACCCGGGCCAGCCGGAACAGCTCCGTCTGGTACAGCTTGCGCTGGCTCTCGAACAGGTCCCGCTCGGTGTAGCGCTGGCCGGGCCGCACCACCAGCAGCTGGCGGATGAAGCTGGAATCGACTCGAGTGGCGCCCCGCACCCGGATGGGACCGATCCGGGACCGGGGCCCGGACACCACCTCCATCGAGACCTCTGCGGTCCGCGCCCGTCGGTCCACCGAGAAGTTGCGGAACACTTCCACCGCAGGGTACCCCTGGTTCCGGAGCCGGGACTCGAGGGAGTGGGCGCTGGCCTGCAGCAGGAAGCGATTGAACGGCGCGCCGGTCCGCAGCGGCAGCTCGCGGAGCACTTCCTTCGCGAGCGGAACCGAATCCAGCCCCGTGACCAGCAGCGAGGTCACCACGATGGGCGGGCCCTCGCTGATCCTGAACGTGAGTGAGACAAAGCGGCCCTCCCGTTCCACCAGGGTGTCGACCTGGACCTCCATGAACCCGCTTTGACGGTACAGCAGCGTGAGCCGGAGCACGTCGCGCCGGAATTCTACCGGGTCGAAGAAACGTTTCTCCCCCAGACCCAGCCAGCGGACCAGCGGGCTCCGGGCGAACGAGCTCGAGTTCGTGGTGCCGATCGCGATACTGAGAGTGTTGTCACCGATGGCCTGGTTGCCGGCGAAGCTCAGACCCCGAACAAGCGGCAGCGTGTCCTGTGCGGCCAGCGGGATGGCACGGCCCGCCGCGTAGAACATGCACAGTGCCCAGAGAAAGCGTCGCGTCACAAAATCAGACAGAGGGCTGGTCTCAGCGCAGTCGGGGCACTGGAATTGACGATGTGGTCCAAGTGCTGTAGGATGGCGGAGTTACATCGTAGAGTCAACATCCAGATCTCAGGGGGCCGAGTGACGTTGCATAGCCAGACCAGCCTGAACGGGAGCCGGACCGAGGTGTGCTACCGACTCAGAAGAATGCGCCCGAGCCGAGTTGCTCTCCGGCAGGCGCTGGGAAGCCTGCTGGGGGTGGTGCTGTTCACCGCGCCGCTCCCCGGCCAGCTGGCGCCGAAAGCCCGGCGCCAGCTGGACTCCCTGATCGATGCCGCCCCCTACAACCGGACCCTCTGGGGGGTCGCCCTGGTCGACGACGGGGGGCGGCTCCTGTACGGCCGCAACCCCGACCGGCTGTTCATCCCCGCGAGTAATACCAAGCTGGTGGTCAGCAGCGTCGCCGCCGCGCTGCTGGCACCGGACTGGACCGTGATGACCAGCCTCTATGCTGCCGGGCCGGTCCGGGACGGCGTGGTGGCGGGGGATCTGGTGCTGTACGGCCGGGGCGATCCGACTTTCTCCCGGCGGTGTTACGCCACCGACACCACCCTGCCCGGCGCCTGCGAAGCCGATCCGTCTGCCCGGTGGCGGGAACTGGCTGCCGGATTGAGCCGACGCGGGGTACGGCGCATCCTGGGAGACCTGGTGGGAGACGGCAGCTGGTTCGACCCGGAGCTGGTCCACCCCAGTTGGGGGAACTACGACCTCAACTGGTGGTACGCCGCCCCGGTCTCCGGTCTCGGGTTCAACGACAATAGCGTGGACATCGGGTGGGGACCCGGACCGGCCGTGGACGCCCCGGCGCGGCTGTCCCTCGACCCCGACCTGGGCGACGTATTCCTCGAGAATCGGACCGTCACCGTCGCAACCGGCGGCGAATCGGACATCGGGGACCGGATGTACCGGGTGCCGGGGACCCTGCAGCTCTGGGCCGAAGGCACCGTGGCCCTGAACTCCCGCGGCGGCACCGAGTCGTTCGCCCTGCCGGATCCCAATCTGTACGCGGCCCGCGCCTTCCGACGGGCCCTCCAGGACGCGGGCATCAGCGTGCTCGGCAGCACCCGGAGCACCACCGACTCGCTCCGGTACCACAGCGCCCGGGAGACCGCCCCGCTGGCCGAGAGCCGGAGCCGGCCGCTGCGCGACTGGATCTTCCCGATCCTGAACACCAGTCAGAACTGGTTCGCCGACATGTTGCTCAAGCAACTCGGACGCCAGTTCGGGGCGGCCGGAAGCTGGTCCGCCGGCCTGGATATCGAGGGCCGATTCCTGATTGACTCGGTCGGGATCGACTCCACCCTGTTCGCCCTGAGCGACGGTTCCGGACTGGCCGGGTCCAATCTGGTGGCTCCCCTCGCGTTCGCCCAGCTGCTCCGGTTCATCCGCCATCACCCGCATTTCGCCGCCAGCGTGCTCCCCGGCCTGCCCCAATCGGGGGTAAGGGGATCGCTCCGGAACCGGTTCGTGGGCACCCCGCTCGAGGGGCGGGTCCACGCCAAGAGCGGTAGCATTGCCCGCGTCAATACCTTGTCGGGGTACTTCGAGCTGGCGGACGGCCGGACCTACACCTTTTCGGTCCAGGCCAATCATCACGCCGAGGCAAACCGTCGGACCCTCGACACCATCGACAGCCTGGTGGTCCGAATGGCCCAGGCGGTAGGCCGCCGGTCCCGCTGAGCATGCGACTGCTGCTGCTGCGCCATGCCGACGCCGGGGACCAGGATCCGGCCCGCTGGCCCGACGACACCCTGCGGCCGCTGACCCCCCGCGGTCGACGGTGCCAGCGGCGGGCGGCACGGTGGGTTCACCGTCGGGGGCTGGTGGCCACCCGCCTGCTGTCGAGCCCCTGGGTCCGGGCCTGGGAGAGCGCCCTCATCGTCGCGGAGCAGGGCGCCGGTCCAGCGCCGGTGGCCGCTCCGGCGCTGGCCGCACCTCCCGACCTCGCCGCCCTGGAGCGGGCCCTGGGACCTCAGGACCGAGCTGCGGTGCTACACCTGGTGGGGCACCAGCCATGGCTGGGGGAACTCGCCGCCATGCTCCTGACCGGTACGCCGGACGGCCTCGCGATCGATTTTCCCAAGAGCGGGGTCCTGGGACTGGAGCTCGACCGGCTGGCGCCCGGGCGGGCCCGGCTCGAGTGGTTCTGGCGGCCGCGCGGTGAGTGAGCCGGCCGGTCGCCGGAGCGCCAACCGCCGGTTAGCTTCCGCGACCTATGTCCACCGCGCTCAGCGTCGCCATCATCGGGGCGGGGCCCTCGGGGTTCTACACCGCGGAACACCTGCTCAAGCAGGACCTGCCCATCGAGATCGACCTGATCGATCGTCTGCCCACCCCCTATGGCCTGGTTCGGGGCGGGGTGGCGCCCGACCACCAGAAGATCAAGTCGGTCACCCGGGTGTACGACAAGATTGCGGCGCATCCCGCGGTCCGGTTCCTGGGCCATGTGCGGATCGGCACCGACCTGACGCGGGCGGAACTGCTGACCCACTACCACGCGGTGGTCTACGCCTTCGGGGCGCAGAGTGACCGGGCCCTGGGCATTCCCGGCGAAGATCTCCCCGGTAGTCAGGCGGCGACCGAGTTCGTCGGCTGGTACAACGGCCACCCGGACTACCGCGAGCAGCGGTTCGACCTCGGCGCGCCCGGCGTCGCGGTCATCGGCATGGGCAATGTGGCCGTAGACGTGGTGCGGATCCTGGCGCGGACCCCGGATGAGCTGGCAGCGACCGATATCGCCGGCGAAGCCCTGGAGGCGCTGCGGAGCAGCGCGGTCCGCGACATCTACATGATCGGCCGACGGGGGCCGGCCCAGGGCGCTTTCACCAATCCGGAACTCAAGGAACTGGGAGAGATGCCGGATGCCGACATCGACGTCCGGCCCGAGGAACTCGAGGGCGAGAGCGGTGGCGACAAGGCGGTCGAGAAAAACCTGGAAACCCTGCGGCGCTTCGCGACCAAGCCCCGACGCGGCCGCCGCCGGACCATCTACCTGCGCTTCCTGCGGTCGCCCCTGGCACTGGAGGGCGTCGGGCGGGTGGAGCGCATCGTGCTCGGGAAGAACCGACTGGTCCAGGACGGCGAGGGATCGCTGCAGGCCCGGCCCACCGGGGAAAGTGAGACCCTCCCGGTCGGCCTGGTGTTCCGCTCGGTGGGGTATCTCGGTACCGGCATTCCCGGGGTGCCACTCGATGCCCGGCGCGGCATCATCCCCAACGTGGAGGGCCGGGTGCTGAACGCCCCCGGCCAGGTCGCGCCCGGTGAATTCACGGTGGGGTGGATCAAGCGTGGCCCCAGCGGAGTGATTGGCACCAACAAGCCGGATGCGGTAGAGAGCGCCGACCTGCTGCTGGAGGATCACGCGGCGGGTCGGCTCAACCCCGCCCCGTATCCGGGGCGGGTCGCAGTGGACACGACCCTGGCGGCCCGCGGCGTCCGGGTGGTGTCCTGGGCCGATTGGCTGCGGCTGGACGCCCTGGAGCGGACCCGCGGCAAGGCGGCCGGACGGCCCCGGCTCAAGTTCACCCGGATCGACAGCATGCTCGCTGCCCTGGATGGCATCTCGTGAGGCGCCGGGTCAGGGGACTCCTGCTGGCGACGATCCTGACCGGCTGTGCCGGCCTGGGCCAGTTGCTGCAGGAACTGGTCACCGAGCGGCCACCGCTGCCGCTGGACGGGATCGTGGTGGCAAGCGACGCCCGGCTCGATTCCAGCGGCGCGATCGCGGGCAGTTTCGTCGGCGAGGGCACCTACCGCCAGGTGCATCTGCTCTCGACAGACACCGGACTGGTCGCGGCCCTGGCGCGGCGCTATCGGCCCGAGCGGGATCGCCGCGGCACCACCTGGGAATGGCTCGCGGCCCGGCAAGTGGTGCGGATCAACCCGGACCGGCGGACCGACTCGGCCCTGGTGTCACAGACGATGCTGGTTGGGTCCCCGGACGGACACACCCCGGTCCGGCTCCGGAGTATCCTGCTGCACGGCTCCGCCTGCGGCTGGCGCGGCACCCAGGCCGAGCTGGTGGTGGAACCGCAGCGGGGCGGCGGCCCCGCGTTGCGTGGTCCGGTGGTAGGGGCCCTGCTGGCCCCCGAGGATGGGCTCAGCGGGACCAGCCCGGGGTATCGGGAGCCACCCCCCGAGCCCGATGCCAGCCTCACCGACAGTCTGCTGTCGTGGAGCGCGCAGACCATGGACTCGCTGCTGGCCCGGACGCTATCATCCCGGGACCTGCCGCTCACCCCGGCGCGGCTCGATCGGCTCAGCCTCAACACCCTGGTGGATGATGACGCGGCGGACGTGCTGTCGTTCCGGGCGGATGCGCAGCGCACCCGCTACGCGGTCTCACTCCGGCTCAGGCGCTTCACCGCCCGGGACGTCGCGGTGCTCACCGCGATCGTGGTGATCTGGGACGCGACCGGGAGCTGGCGCCAAGTGGTGTTCCGTCCGACCGTGCTGGAATACCGCCGGGGCCTCCCGGCCCGGGCGCTGACCGGGACCGAGCGACCGTGGTTCTGGCGCCGGCTCGATGCCGTCAGCGGCTTCGACCCGGGGCGGGATTACCTGTGGATGGAGCAGGTCGACGTCCAGGACCAGAGCGTGACCTGGGTCATCCTGGAGCCCCGCGGCAACATCCCGGTCGCCGCCGCCGAGGTGGCCGGCCCCTGCCGGTACTGAAACGAGTTGACCGAAATGCCGATGGCGAAACCGACCCTGCAGCTCGAAACCGACCGGCTCACCCTGGTCCCGTTTCAGCTCGACGCGATCGAGGCACTGCTGGCGGGCGATGCGGCTCGGCTCAGGACCCTCACCGGCCTGGGATTCCCGGAACCGTTGACCCCGCCTCCCCTGCTGCAGGATGTGCTCGCCCATGTCCGGGATCAGCTCCGGGCCAGCCCCGACAGCCTCGGCTGGTGGACCTGGCTCACGGTGGAGCGTTCCACCCGCCGGGTTACCGGCGCGACCGGATTCGGCGGGCCCCGGATGCCGAGGGCGCCGTGATGATCGGCTACGCCACCTATCCCGGAGCCGACCACCGGGGCTTCGCCAGCGAGGCGACCGAGGCGCTGGTGCAGTGGGCCCTGCAGCAGCCGGGCGTCGAACGGGTCTGTGCCAGCATCCCTCCCGACAACATCGCCGCCCGCCGGGTGGCCGAGCGGGTCGGGATGCGGATCGCCGGCACCGTCTGGGAAGAGGACATCGACGACGTGCTGCTCTACGAGCGGCGCCGGTCCGACCCCGCATGAGTATCTACACCCGCACCGGCGATGACGGCGAGACCGCGTTGTTCGGTGGCGGCCGGGTGCCCAAGGACCATGTCCGGGTCCAGGCGTATGGCGAGGTCGATGAACTCAATGCGGTGCTGGGCCTGGTCCAGGCCACGCCGCCGAAGGCCGAATTCGACGCCCTGCTGGAGCGGATCCAGCGCGACCTGTTCGCCCTGGGTGGCCAGCTGGCCACCCCCGACCCTGACCGGGTTCGGAAGGCGCTGGCCAAGGCGGTGCTGGACCCGGCACGCATCGCCGAATTCGAACGCGAGATGGACGCGGCGGACCGAGTACTACCCGCGCTGACGGCGTTCGTCCTCCCCGGTGGCACCCCCAAGGCCGCGGCGCTGCATCTGGGGCGCACCTGCTGCCGCCGGGCCGAGCGCAGCGTGGTCCGCCTGGCACACGAGGCCGAGCTGCCACCCCTGTTCCTGGCCTACCTGAACCGGCTGTCCGACCTGCTGTTCACGCTGGCACGGCTGGCCAATCACCAGGCTGGGGTCGCCGACTCCACCTGGTAGCCGCCCCGAGGCACGACCGCCGTTACCCCGATCCCACCCGTCCGGTACATTCCCGCCCATGCCGACTGTCCAGGTCCGTCACGCCCTCGGGAGCTACCCGGTTCAGGTAGAGCCGGGCCTGCTGCTGTCGTTGCCCGAACTGGTCGGCCAGGCGCTCCCGAACCATCCCCTGGTCATGATCACCGACGACACGGTCGGACGGTATTACGACCAATGGACCCTCGGCAACGCCGAGGCCTCCGCCCTGGGAGCCCGGGCCAGTGACGCCGGCGTCCGGATCCGGTGCCAGGCCAGGTTGAGCGTTCCGGCCGGGGAAACCAGCAAGACCCGGGAGCAGTGGGTGTCGCTCTCGGACCAGATGCTGGGCATGGGCTTGGATCGGCGCACGGCGGTGGTGGCACTGGGGGGAGGTGTCGTCGGCGACCTCGCCGGCTTTGTTGCGGCCACCTTCCTGAGGGGGATTCCCTACGTCCAGGTCCCCACCACCCTGCTGGCCATGCTGGATGCGGCGGTGGGGGGCAAGGTCGGGGTCGATACCGCGCTGGGCAAGAACCTGATTGGCGCGTTCTATCCCCCGGTGCTGGTGGTCGCCGATCCTCTCACTCTGCTCTCGCTGCCGGACCGGACCTACCGGGCCGGGATGGCCGAGGCAGTGAAGCACGGGCTGATCGCGGACCCGGAGTACTTCGTGTGGATCGAGGACAACGCGCGCCGGCTGGCCGGGCGCGACCTGGGAGCGCTGACCCACCTGGTGCACCGCAGCATCGAGATCAAGGCGGCGGTGGTCGGGGAGGACGAGAGGGAGACCGGCCGACGCGCGATCCTGAATGCCGGGCACACCATCGCCCACGGACTGGAGACCGAGTCCGAGTACCGGCTACCCCATGGCGAGGCCGTCGCCCTGGGCCTGATCGCGGAGTGCCGGATCGCAGAGCGGATGAGACTGGTCCCGGCCGGGCTGGCCGAACGGGTGAGGGACCTGGAGCGGGCGCTCGGCCTTCCAACCCGGCACCCCGTGAAGGCGATGGCCCGGATTCTCGACGCGATGCGCCATGACAAGAAGAATCAGCCCGGCGAGGTTCGGCTGGCGCTCCCCACCGGGCTGGGCCAGATGCATCCAGGCGAAGGCCGCTGGACCGTGCCGGTGACCGAGGAGTTGCTGGCCTGGGGATTGTCGGGGTTGGGGGAGTAGTCCACATATCCCCACCGGGTTTCCCGCCATGTTCCACCTTTGCACTTATCGTATAAGCTATTGTCAGTAAATAATATAGACACTCACAACCAGGGATTTGACAGCCTCGACGCGAAGGGCGGTCGTGGACAAAGTCTGGAACGGCTTGCAGGCAAACGATTTGTGATGTGGAAAGTAGAAACTACTTGACCTCCCGGTCGGCCGCTTCCTATATTCGCCTTCCCTTCTGCGGCCAGCCGGTTCCGGCCGCCTTCGTGACAATACTTGGGTTTCTGCGGAGCCGTCATGCCTCAGCAGCCAGCGAGCCGGGTCAAGGCGTTCTTTCGGCCTGTTGCCACCGGCGCGTTTGACCAGTACCTGCAGGACATTCAAAAACTCCCGATGATCACCGACCCGGCCGAGGAGAAGCGCCTGGCCCGGTTGGCCCAGAAGGGCGACGAACGAGCGGCGGAACGCCTGGTCACGGCGAACCTCCGCTTCGTCATTTCCTACGTGAAGAAGTACCAGGGCCACGGCCTTGACCTGGCCGAACTGGTCGCGATCGGAAACGAAGGCCTGCTCAAGGCGGTCCGCAAGTTCGATCCCGACCACGGCGTGAAGTTCATTTCCTACGCCGTGTGGTGGGTCCGCCAGGCGGTGCTGAAGGCCCTCGCCGAACAGACTCGCAGCGTACGGATTCCGCTCAACCAGAACTCCGCCCTGATCAAGATGTCCCGTGCCGAACTGTTCCTGTCCCAGGAACTGGGCCGGGAGCCGACCGACGGGGAGATCGCCACGGCCCTCAACGACTCGGTCGAAAACATTCGCTCCGCCCGGCGGATGACCTCGGCCGAGCTGTCGCTGGATGCGCCGATGGAACGCAGCGACAAAACCAGCGGCACCCTGGGCGAGCGGTTCGCGGGTACCGAGGGAGGCGACATCGAGGAGCGTACCGATGCCCGGCTGATGCGGGAATTCATCGACCGCATCTTCGAGCGCTATCTCACCCCCCGCGAGCGCAAGATCCTCTATCTCTATTACGGGCTGGAAGAGGGGAGCGAGGCCCTCACCCTGGAGAAGATCGGCGAATTGCTGGGGGTCACCCGCGAACGGATCCGTCAAATTCGCGAACGGGCCTTCGAGAAGCTGCGCGAATCTCCGGACGTCAAGGGACTCAAGGGATTCTGGGTCGCGGCCTGACCGCGCCCGGTCTCCCATCGGTTGCGGATCCCTGAGGCGGCGCCTCAGGGATCCTTTGTCTTCCCAGCGGGTCGGTCCCACCCACGCCGCTGTCGCCAGCCGGCCCGGCTGATACTATTCTGAGCATGTCCTTCCGGCTGCCGCTGTTCCCGCTGGAACTGGTCCTGCTGCCCGGCGAGCTGGTCCCGTTGCACATCTTCGAGCCGCGCTACCGCCAGCTGCTGAGGGACTGCCTGGCCGGCGAGCACCGATTCGGCATCGTGCCGGAGGCCGTCCCCGAGACGCTGGGCTCGGTGGCGGGCATCCGGGGCACCCACCTGCACCCCAACGGCCAGGCCCACATCGTGGTTCAGGGCGAGCGCCGCTTCCGGGTGCGGGCCCTGATGCCGGAACCGCACCCCTACCCGGTCGCCATGGTGGATGAGTTCGAGGACCTGCCCACGACCGCACCGGAGGCGGCCGCCCTGACCCGGTTGCGAGGCCAGGGGGAGGCGCTGCGAGACTCGATCGGTATCCTGGCCGACCGCCCTGGGGCCGTGGAGGCCTTCGTCGCCGACGCCGAGGGGCTGTCCTTTCAGGTCGCGGCCATGCTGGACCTCGATCTCAAGGCCCGATCTCGGCTGGTGGCGGAGCGGTCGACCCAGGCCCGGGTGGAGCTGCTGCTGGGGTTGCTGCCGAACGCGGTGCTGCAGACCGCGAGTCGCGCCGAGGTCCATCTCCGGGCCCGGAGCAACGGCACCGGTCATCAGGGGTCCGCCATTACGGGTCCGGAGTGAAGCCGGCCCTGCGGGATGCCCTGGCCCGCATCGTGGGTGAGCGCTGGGTCCGGCATCGACCCGCGGAGCTTGCCACCTACGCGGCCGACGGTTTGCCCACCCATGTGGCCATCCCGGGGTTGGTGGTCCTGCCCGGCGCGCGGCAGGAGGTGCAGGCGGTGCTCCGGCTGCTCCACCTGCTACAGTTGCCGTTCGTCGCGCGCGGGGCGGGTACCGGACTTTCGGGCGGGGCCCTCGCCGATCCGCGGGCAGTCCTGGTCACCCTGACACGACTGAACCGGATCCTCGAGATCCACCCGGACCGCCGCCGGGCGGTGGTGGAGCCGGGCGTGGTCAACGCCAAGCTGTCGGAGGCGGCGGCGCCCTTCGGACTGCATTATGTGCCCGACCCGTCCAGCCAGAGCGCCTGCACCATCGGCGGCAACGTGGCGGAGAACGCCGGCGGGCCGCACTGCCTCAAGTATGGCGTGACCACCAACCATGTGACTCGGATCGAAGTCGTGCTGCCCGACGGCCGGCTGGCGGTGCTGGGGTCGTCGCACGGAGACGCCTGGGGTCCGGACCTGGCGGGCCTGTTCGTGGGCAGTGAAGGGATGTTCGGCGTGGCGGTGACGGTGACCGTGCGACTGGAACCGATTCCCCGGGCGATTCGCACCATCTTCGCCGACTTCATGTCCCTGCGCGCGGCGAGCGAGGCCGTCTCGGCGATCATCGCGACCGGCGTCGTGCCGGCGGCCCTGGAAATGATGGATCAGTCCTGCGTGCGCGCCGTGGAAGCGTCGATCTACGCGACCGGGGCCCGCACCGACGCCGCGGCGGTCCTGCTGGTGGAGCTGGACGGGCCCCGGGCAGCGGTGCGGGTCGATGCCGAGTTGGTGGAGCGGCTGCTGCGCACCCACGGTGCCCGGGAGGTTGCCACTGCGACCGAGCCGGCCGATCGGGCGCGCCTGTGGCAGGGTCGCAAGAAGGCCTTCGGCGCCCTGGGACGGATCGCCCCCGACCTGGCGGTGCAGGACGCCGTGGTCCCCCGGTCGGTGCTGCCGGACATCCTCGACCGGATTGCGGCCATCCGGGACCACTACCACCTGGCCATCAGCAACGTGTTCCATGCCGGGGACGGCAACCTCCACCCCTGCATCTCGTTCGACCGCCGCAACGGAGACGAGGTCAGGCGGGTCCACGCTGCCAGTCGGGAGATCATGACCGCCTGCCTCGAAGCCGGTGGCAGCATCACCGGTGAGCACGGGGTCGGCAGCGACAAGCTGGAATACATGCCCGAGGCCTTCGACCCGCCGTCGCTGGAAGCCATGTGCGCGGTCCGCCGGGTCTTCGACCCGGACCAGCGCGCCAATCCCGGCAAGGTGTTTCCGACTCATGTCTGCCGTGAATGGCGGCAGGGGGGTGTCGCGTGAACGATGCGATCTTCGAGCGGCTCCGCGGTCTCCTGGGGGACGAAGGCGTGGAGCGCGATCCGCGCGGCATCCCGCGGGCAGTGCCGGAGAGTGACGACGCCCTGGCACTGGTGTGCCAGGCCGCCGAAGGCGAAGGCTGGCGGTTCCGGCTCGAGGGCCGGGGCAGCTGGCTGCCGCCCGATGCCCCGGCCGATTTTGCCCTGAGCACCCAGGGGCTGAACCGGGTCGTCCGGGTCAGCCCCCCGGACCTGGTGGCCACGGTGCAGGCGGGAGCCACGCTGGAAGCGGTCCGCGCCCAGCTGGAACCGCTCGGACTGTGGCTGGCCATCGACCCACCCGGCCGCCCCGACCGCACCCTCGGCTCGATCGTGGCCACCGCCACCGCCGGACCGATCCGCCACGGCTGCGGGCCGATCCGGGACCACGTGCTGGGCTGCACCGTGGCCACCGGCGACGGGCGACTGGTGGACGCCGGCGGGCTGGTGGTCAAGAACGTGGCCGGCTACGACCTCACCAAGCTGCACGTCGGCGGCTTCGGCGCCTTCGGTGTCATCACCGAGCTCAATCTGCGACTGCGGGCCCGCCCCGAGTCCGACCTCACGCTTCTTGCCCACGGATCGCGGCACGCCCTGATTGGCGCGGGACACGCGGCCCGGGCCGCGGATCTGGGCGTGGTCGCGCTGGAACTGATGGCGCCGGCGTTGGCGGCCCATCCGGAGTGGACCCTCGCCACCCGCATGGTCGGGAGCCGGGAGGGGCTGCAGCAGGAGCGGGAGCGGCTGGTTCAGGAAACCCGTTTGACCTGGGAGACCCTGCCGCCAGACCGGGCCCAGTCGTTCTGGCATCTGGTGGCGCGGGCCCCCCTCGGCGGCGAGCTGGCGCTGCGGCTGGGGGCATTGCTCGACAGTCTCGACGACACGGTTGAGCTGGTGCTGGAACTCCTCGGTGAGGGGATGCTCTCCGCCGGCTACGGCAGCGCCGCGCTGCGCTGGAGTGGCGATGCCGAAGCGAACGCGCTGCACCGGCTCCGGCATCGGGCCGCGGAACGGGAGATCCCGGTCACCCTAGAGCGGGCACCCTGGCCGTTGCGGCACGCGGTCGGTCATTTCGGGGCCTACCGTGAAGGGGTCGGGATGCTGGTCGACCGGTTGCGTGACAGCTTCGACCCCAAGGGCATCATCGCCGTTGCGCTGGAAGGCACCCGGGAGTGAGCCCCGGTCCCTTCGCCACCCTGGACCCCTGCGTTCACTGCGGTTTCTGCCTGCCGGCCTGTCCCACCTATCTGGTCACCGGCGATGAAGCCGAGAGCCCACGGGGCCGCATCGTGCTGATGCGCGCACTGGAAGCCGGCACCATAGCCCCCACCGATGCCGCGTTGGTGGAACATCTGGACCACTGCCTCGGCTGCCGGGGCTGCGAACCGGTCTGTCCTGCCGGGGTGGGCTATGGCCGCGGGCTGGAGTCGGCCCGGCGGCTGCTCGCTTCGACCCGTGGAATCCGCGGCGATGCCCGCCTGGTCCTCGCGGTGTTCCGGCGATCGCTCTGGTGGCGGCCGGCCTTCGGGGCGATGCGGGTGTTGCGCCAGCTCGGTCTGACCGACTGGTTCCGGGGATCCAGCCGGATCGGCACCAGCATGGCCATGATTGCGGCGACCCGTCCGGCCCTGTCGCGGACCAGCCGCCGGCACCGCACCCCCGGGAACGGCCCGCAGGTCGCCCTGTTCCGGGGCTGTGTCATGGACGTGCTGTTTGACCATGTGCACCAGGCGACCCGCCGCACCCTGGAAGCGAACGGGTACCGGGTCATCGAGGTCGCAGGCCAGGCCTGCTGCGGTGCTCTCCACGACCACGCCGGGGATGTCGCCGGAGCCCGGGCCCTGGCCGAGCGGAATCTGGCGGCATTCCCCCGGGAGGTCCCGTTCATCGTGGTCAACAGCGCCGGGTGCGGCGCCTTGCTCAAGGACTACGGCCACCTGCTCGGCGGCGAGGCGGCACAACACTTCGGCGCGCGGGTCAGGGACGTTACCGAGCTGCTGGCGGACCGGGGTCCCCGACGCGGCGGGCGGGTGGACCTGGATCTGGTCTACGACGCCGCCTGCCACCTGCATCACGCGCAGCGGGTGGTGGATCCTCCGGCCGCGGTGCTTGCCGCGATCCGGGGGTTGCGCATTCAGCCCTTGCCCGGCTCGGAGGAATGCTGCGGCAGCGCCGGCATCTTCTCGGTCCTCGAACCGGCCCTTTCCCAGGCGGTGCTGGCGCGCAAGTTGAGCGCGATCAGCTCGCTGCCGAGGCTCCCCGATGTGGTCGCGACCGGCAACCCGGGCTGCCTGATGCAGATCGGCGGCGGGCTCCGGCACCGCGGCCTGAAGACCCGGGTCGCGCACCCGGTGGAAATCCTCGACTGGTCCTACCAAGCCGGGGGAGTGTATGGGCCGTCAGCCACCAGCCGACGGGTTCAGGGCCCGGTGCCAGGGGCCCAAGGCCCAGTATTGGCTGACTGACGGACGGCACACCACCATCCGTCGCTGGGTTGGACACTCGACACTCGACACTCGACACTCGACACTGGGCACCGGGCACTGGGAACTTGGCACCGAACCCTGCGCCCGGCCCGCCTGACGCCCGACCGATCCCACACTATCTTCCCGCCATGTCCCGGGCCATTCTGTTTGATTTCAACGGAGTCATTGTCAACGACGAGCCGCAGCACTGTGACGCGCTGATCGCCACCCTCGCCGGCTACGGGTACCCGCTGGACCGCACCGGGTACTACCGGGATTATCTCGGCTTCGATGACCGGGAGTGCTTCCGGTTTACGTTCGCACGGATGGGCCGCACCGTGGACGACACGCTGCTGCAGGAGGCCATTGAGCGGAAGGCGGAACGGTACCAGCACGCCATCCGGGCCTCGCTTGAGCTGGTCCCGGGCGCGCCCGAGTTCATCCGGACCGCCGCCGATGCCGGCTACCGGCTGGCGGTGGTGTCGGGCGCCCTGCGCCGGGAGATCGAACTGGTGCTGCAGGAAGCGGAGCTGCGGTCCCGGTTCGAGGTCCTGGTCGCGGCCGAGGATGTCGATCACTGCAAGCCGGATCTGGCGGGCTACGAGGCGGCCCGACGGCAGCTGGCCGTTCCCCC
>CALMOP010000005.1 GCA_937871775.1 uncultured Gemmatimonadota bacterium
CCGACCTCACGCTTATCAGGCGTGCGCTCTAACCACCTGAGCTACAGGCCCCAACGCTCGACAGAATACCGACCTACGGCGCGTTCCTCAAGCCCGTCAGTTGCTTCCGCACCGAAACTAGCCGGCCCCCGGCCTGTCGTCCCCCGCCGAGGGGCCGCAAGAGGGGCGCAAAGCGACGACAGCGCGGCGCCTCCCCCGTCCCGGGGAAGGCGCCGCGATCCCTCGAGACACCGCGCGGCCCCCGGCTCAGCGCTCCTCTTCCTCGAGGTCGTCGAACTCGGCGTCCTCGAGGTCGTCCTCGAGGTCGTCCTCGTCCAGGTCCTCGTCGTCGAGGTCCTCCTCGTTCAGGTCCTCGTCCTCATCTTCGTCATCGAACGAAAAGGCGTCCTCGTCGTCTTCGCCTTCGTCGTCGTCCCGGCGACGCCGCGCGTCGAAAGCCTCGACCGACGCTTCCCAAGGCAACATGACTGCCTCCGGCAAGGATGGTGATTGGAGGTCCGGCATCGGAATCATGAGGCGTCCGCCCGCGCGGCCGCCCGCGCCATCTTCTTGCGATCCGTCTGCGCCAGGGCCCGCTTCCGGAGCCGGATCGACTTCGGGGTGACTTCGATCAGTTCATCCTCCTCGATGTACTCGAGGGCATACTCCAGGGTGATCTGCCGCGGCGTCTCCAGCACGATATTCTCGTCCGACGCCGTGGTCCGCATGTTGGTGAGCTTCTTCTCCTTGGAGACGTTCACGTCCATGTCGTCGGGACGGGAGTTCTCGCCGCAGATCATTCCTTCATACACTTCCTCGCCGGGCGGGATGAACATGGTCCCCCGCTCCTGCAGGTTGAACAGGGCGAACCCGACCGCCACCCCGACTCGATCCGCCACCAGCACCCCGTTCTTCCGGCCAGCCAGCGGCCCCGCCCACGCGCCGTAGTCGAGAAATCGGTGGTGCAGCGTGCCGGTGCCCCGGGTGTCGGTCAGGAACTCCGAGCGGTACCCGAACAGGCCCCGGGCTGGAATCCGGAAGCTCATGCGAACCATGCCCTGACCCGGGTTTTTCATCTCGCTCAACTCGGCCCGGCGGGGCCCCAGCTTCTCGATCACGGTGCCGATGTACCCCTCGGGCACGTCGATCATCAGCTCCTCGTAGGGCTCCAGCCGCTCGCCGCCCCGCCCGACCCGGGTGATCACCCGCGGGCGTGACACCTGGAACTCGAAGCCCTCGCGGCGCATCGTCTCCATCAGGATGCCCAGGTGCAGTTCGCCCCGTCCCGAGACCTGCCAAGTATCCGGACTGTCGGTGTCCTCCACCCGGAGGGCCACGTTCCGCTCCAGCTCCTTGTAAAGCCGGTCCCGAACCTGGCGGCTGGTGACGAACTTCCCCTGCCGACCCGCGAAGGGGCTGTTGTTCACGATGAAGTCCACCGACATCGTGGGCTCCTCCACCGCGATCCCCTCCAGCCGCTCCGGCGTATCCACGGCCGTGATGGTCCGCCCGATCTCGATCCCCTCGAGCCCGGCAATCACCACGATGTCGCCGGCGTCGGCCTGCTCCACGTCCACCTTGTTCAGCCCATCGAACGCCATCAGTTTGGTGATCCGGCCCCGCTGGGCCCCTTCTTCGACCAATCCCGGCTCCCCGATCGGGAGGCAGGCGACCTCCTGCCCCACCCGCACCCAGCCCCGCTCGATCCGCCCGATCCCCATCCGCCCCACGAAGGTCGAGAAATCCAGGGTCGACACCAGCATCTGAAACGGGCCGTCGGAGTCCCCGGTCGGCGGCGGCACATGCTGGAGAATCGCCTCGAACAGCGGAGTCAGGTCCGTGCCGGGAACCTCCAGGTCCGCCGTCGCGGTGCCGGCCCGGCTCGAGGTATAGAGAAAACAGGCGTCCAACTGCTCGTGACTCGCCTCGAGATCGATGAACAGGCCCAGCACCTCGTCATGGACCCGGAGCGGCTCGGCGTCCTGGCGGTCGATCTTGTTGATGGCCACGATCGGCTGATGCCCCAGCGCCAGCGCCTTCCGGGTCACGAACCGGGTCTGCGGCATCGGCCCCTCGGCCGCGTCCACCAGGATCAGGACCCCATCGACCATGCGCAGGATGCGCTCGACCTCGCCGCCGAAATCGGCGTGGCCCGGCGTGTCGACGATATTGATCTTGGTCTCGCCCCAGCGCACCGCCGTGTTCTTGGCGAGAATCGTGATGCCACGTTCCCGCTCCAGCGGGTTCGAGTCCATGACCCGTTCTTCCACCTGCTGGTTGGCGCGGAACGCCCCTGCCTGACGCAGCATCTGATCGACGAGTGTGGTTTTCCCGTGATCGACGTGCGCGATAATGGCAATGTTACGGATGTTGCGAGCTGTCGACATGTCCTGCCTTCGCCTTCCCGGGGCCGATCGGAGGCCGCGCCCCCCATCCGGGCGGCATATATAGACAGGGTGGAAGGCGGGAGCAAGGGCGGCCCAGGGACCCGCCGGGCGAGTGGGGGTGGGCGTGAGCCCTCGCGGTCCCCGGGCGGCTCGCCGGCTCCTCCGCCGTCCCGTGGCAGGGTGGCCCGGTTTCCAGCTGGATCGTCGCGTGAGCGATTCCCAGCCCGCAGTTCCCCCTGCATGACCGTCAAGGCGTCGGGATGATCCGCCAGCGCCGGGACCACCGCGTGCCCGCTCATGGTGACCATTCCGCTGGTCACGGTCCAGACGTGCGGGTCGTGGACCGCGACGACCCCCGGCACCATCCGGGGCCGGCGTTTCAGCTCCGCCAGATCGATGTGGGCGGGAACCGATTCCAGCAGGACCTCGGTGCTCTCCCGAACCAGCCGCCAGGCCCCCACCAGGATCCCGAGGGAGAGCAACACCGACAGCAGCGGGTCCACCGGCGTCCAGCCGGTCAGCAGTACCACCACCGCGGCCAGTACCGCCCCCGCCGAACCGAGCAGGTCCCCCAGGATATGAAGGTAGGCCCCCCGGGTGTTCAGATGATCCCGATGCGCACCGTGGAGCAGCGCCGACCTGACCGCATTGGCCACCAGGCCGGCCAGGGCGACACCGAGAAACAACCCACCCCGGATCTCCGGCAGACGCCCGAGCCGTGACACCGCTTCCACGATCACCAGCGCGGCGATGCCGAACAGCACCGCGCCGTTCACCAGCGCTGCCAGGATCTCCCAGCGGAGGTAACCATGGGTCCGGGTCTGACTGGCCAGGCGACGGGCGATCCAGGCGGTAAACAGCGTCAGGCCCAGGGCTCCGGCATCGGTCAGCATATGCCCCGCGTCGGCCAGCAGGGCCAGCGACCCGGACAGCCAGCCGCCGACAGCCTCGAGCAGCATGAACAACACGGTGATGCCGAAGACCAGCAGCAGCCGCCCGACCGGCGGGCCCGCGGACCGATGTGGATACAGGGCGGGGTGGTCATGAGGAATACTACCGCGACGCCTTTGCGGTGGTTGGCGACCGGGTGGTCGCCCCTACTCCTGCAGCCGCACTCGGACTGCCTCGGCGTGGCCGTGGAGGCCTTCCGCTTCCGCCAGCGCGATGATGCGGGAGGCGTCGGCGTTGAGTCGGTCCCGGGTGTACTGGATCACGCTGCTCCGCCGCACGAAATCGTACACGCCGAGCGGCGAGGCGTGGCGGGCGGTGCCTCCGGTGGGCAGGACATGACTGGGACCCGCCAGGTAGTCTCCCACCGATTCGGGGCTGTGCGCCCCGAGAAAGATCGCGCCCGCGTGACGGATCCCGTCCAGCAGGGCCTCCGGATCACGGGTCACGATCTCCAGATGCTCGGGGGCCCGCAGATTGGCGACGGTCACCGCGTCGGCCAGGGTGGGCACCCAGACCAGCAGCCCGTTCTGGTCCAGCGAGGCCTGGGCGACCGCCGCCCGGGGATTCCGGGCCAGCAGCTGGGCGATGGCGCCGGGCAGCTGGTTCGCCAGTTCGAGGTCGGTGGTGATGCACCAGGCGCTGGCGTCTTCATCATGCTCCGCCTGGGCGATCAGGTCCGCCGCGATCTGTTCCGGCACCGCGGTGCTGTCGGCGATGATCACCACCTCGGTCGGTCCGGCAATCATGTCGATGCCCACCAGGCCGGCCACCTGGCGCTTCGCTTCCGCGACCCACCGGTTTCCGGGACCCACAATCTTGTCGACCCGCGGCACCGTGGCCGTGCCGAACGCCATTGCTCCGATGGCCTGGGCTCCCCCCAGCCGGAAGATCCGGGTGACACCACTCAGATAACAGGCCGCCAATACCGCGTCGGTAGCCCCGCTGGGCGGGGTCACGGCGATGATCTCCTCCACCCCGGCCACCACCGCGGGAACGGCGTTCATGATCACACTGGATGGGTAGGCCGCTTTACCCCCCGGGACATACAGTCCCACCCGCTCCAGGGGGGTCACCCGCATGCCCAGAATGGACCCGTCTTCCTCCAGGACGCTGAAGCCGGGGTCCCGCTGCCGCTCGTGGTAGGCTCTGACCCGGCTGACCGCCGCCTCCAGCGCGTCCCGGAGCTCCGGCCCCAGCCGGTCCAGAGCCGGCTCCCAGCTGGACCGGGGGAGTTCCCAGGTCGCCGGCGCCAGATCGACGCCGTCGAACTCCAGGGTCCAGTGACGGACCGCCAGGTCGCCGCGCCGGGCCACGTCCGCCAGGATCCGCCCCACCTGATCCCGGAGCGTCGCATCAGTGACAAAGGGTTTGGGCAGGAAGGGATCCAGGCGATCGAACGGCGGCACAGCGATCTGGCGCATGGTCGGGTGCCCTCGCGGGGGACAGAGGGGAATACTAGTCTTACAGCATGGAACCCGGGGAAAGTAGCTACCTCGCCGGCCGCGTGGTGGCGGTCATCCTGCTGGTCCTGCTGAACGCGTTCTTCGTGGCGGCGGAATTCGCCCTGGTGGGTGCCCGGCGGACCCGGCTCGAGGAAATGGCTCAACGGGGCGATCGGAAAGCCGCCCTGGCCCAGCGCGCCATAAAGTCGCTCGACCGCTATATCTCCGCCACTCAGATCGGGATCACCCTGGCCTCGCTGGGGCTGGGATGGGTCGGCGAACCCGCGATCGCTCGGCTGCTCGCCGGGGCCTTCGCCTGGTTGCCGGGCAACATGGCTCCTGTGGCCGCCCACACCATGGCGGTCACCATCGCCTTCATGGTCATCAGCGTGCTGCACATCGTGCTGGGCGAGCAGGTGCCCAAGGCGATCGCGATCGTGCACGCCGAAACGGTCCTGATCTGGCTGATCCGGCCGCTGGTCGCGGTCACCTGGCTGATGGCGATCCCGACCAATCTGCTCAACAGCGCGGCCAACCGGCTGCTGCGGATGCTGAGCGTTGAGCCCCCGGGCACCCATGAGCGCTTGCACTCGCCCGACGAGATCCGGATGCTGGTCGGGCAGAGTGAGGAGGGCGGCACGCTGGGCAAGGAAGATGCCCGCCTGATCGAGGGCGTCTTCGAGTTCTCCGAGAAGACCGCCCAGGAGGTCATGACCCCGCGCACCCAGATGGTGGCCTGTTCGCGGGATCTGACGGTCGAGGCGACGGCGGACATCGTGGCAACCGCCCGCCGGTCCCGCTACCCCGTTTACGGCGATTCCCTGGATGACATCGTTGGGGTGGTGCACGCCAAGGACATCCTCACCGCACTCCGGCATCAGCCGGGCGCGCCGGTTGGCGCCATCATGCGTCCGCCGCTCTTTGTCCCCAGCACCCGGGAGGTGGAAGACGTCCTCGCGGACATGAAGCGTCTCAAGGTCCACCTCGCGGTGGTGCTCGACGAGTACGGCGGCACCGCCGGCCTGGTGACGATGGAGGACCTGCTCGAGGAGATCGTCGGGGATATTTACGACGAGTACGACCGGCAGGACCGGCCACGGCCCTCGCCCGAGGGAGCCCGGCTGCTCGAGGGGAGCCTGCCCATTTCCGCATTCAACGCCGAACACGAACTGCAGCTCGACGATGCCGAGTACACCACCCTGGGCGGCTACCTCTTCGGCCAGTTGGGGCGGCTGCCCCGGCCGGGCGACCGGATCCAGGCCGGCCAGGACATCTTCGAGATTGTGGAGATGGAGGGTCGGCGGGTCAAGACGGTGCGCTATCTGCTCGGCGCCGGCGAAGCCCCCCACCCGGCGTGAGCCGCTCGGCCAGGCCCCTGCGCCGGGTGGCCATCCGCGGTTATCGTACCCCGCCATGAACCGTCCGATCGCGCCGATCCCACCCGGGGCCCTCGATCTCAGTGGGCCGGCCGCTGCGCTCCGGCGCCGGCTGCAGCGCCAGGCCGCGGCGATCCTGGAACAGGCCGGTTACCAGGAATTGCTGCCACCGACCTTCGAATATGAAGAGGTGTTCCTGCGGGCCGGCGGCCCCGAGGTCGCCGACCGGCTGATCCGTTTCACCGACCGGGACGGCCGGATCCTGGCGCTCCGCTATGATTTCACCGCCAGCCTGGCGCGGGTGGCGGCGACCACTCTACAGGACGCCCCACGCCCGCTTCGGCTCTGCTACAGCGGCAAGGTCTTTCGGCAGGAGCCCGACCGGGGGGGGCGGCCCCGCGAGATACTGCAGGCCGGGGCCGAACTGCTGGGTCAGGGTGATCTGGCCGCCGATGTGGAAATTGTCCGCCACACCCTGGCACTGGCCCAGGCCCTGGGGCTCCGCGACTTCCAGCTCAATCTCGGTCATGTCGGGGTGCTCGCGCCCGGCCTGTCCGCCCTCGAGGAGGACACCCGCCTCGCGGTGCGTCACTGGATCGACCGCAAGGATCGGGGCAGCCTGACCCGCGCCCTGGCTGACGCCCCGGTCGAGGCCCGCGCGCTGCGCGAACTCGCGTTCGTCATCGGCCGCCGGGACGCGCTTCAGGCGATCGGCCCGGCCGCTTCCGCCGCGGTGCGCCCCGGACTGGAGCATCTGCTCGGGCTCGATCGCCAACTCACTGACGCCGAGCGGAGCCATGTGGTCTACGATCTGGGCGAGGTGCGGGGCCTGGAGTACTACACCGGGATCCACTTCGAGCTGTTCGTCGCGGGGGCCGGACGGGCGGCTGGCGCCGGAGGTCGCTACGACGAGTTGATGGGGCGGTTCGGGGTGACCATGCCCGCGGTGGGGGTTTCCCTGGATCTCGACACCATCGCCGAGGCCCTGGGCGGAGCCGAATCGTGAACTCGCGTCAGCGACTCCGGATCGCGCTGGCCAAGGGCCGACTCTACCAGCCGGCGGTGGCCTGCTTCGGGCGGGCGGGAGTGCGACTCGACCCGGACCCCGGGCGCAGACTCCTGATCCCGTCGAGCGACCCCGCGATCGATTTCCTGGTGGTCAAGCCCGCTGACGTCGCGGTCTATGTCGAATCGGGCGCCGCCGATCTCGGCGTCACCGGTACCGACATCCTGCGCGAATCCGGGGCCGACGTGCTGGAGCCGCTGGAACTCGGGTTCGGGATCTGTCGCCTGGTGGTAGCCAGCCCCGCCGAGGACTCGTGGCCCCAACGCCCGGGGGGCCAGACCGCCCGGGTGGCCACCAAGTATCCCCGCCTCGCCTGGGGGCACTTCGCCCGGGCGGGTCGGCCGGTGGAAATCGTCACCGTGAACGGCTCGGTCGAAGTGGCCCCGTTGCTCGGCCTGGCTCACTGGATCGTCGATCTGGTCGACACCGGCAATACCCTCAAGGCCAATGGCCTGGTGGAGCGGGAGACCATTCTCACCATCGGGGCCGTGCTGGTGGCCAATCGAGCCAGCCAGAAACTCAAGCTGGACCAGCACCTGGCGCTGATGCGCCGACTCGAGAGCGCGGAGAGCGCTGCCCCCAAGGAAGGCTGATCCGTCGATGCAACTGCACCTCTTCAACCAGCGTGGCGAACTGGTTGGGCCGGTTGAGACCGCCGCCGTCATCAGAACCGACGCCGAGTGGCGCCAGCGGCTGACCAGTGAGCAGTTCACGGTGGCGCGCGGTAAGGGCACCGAACGACCGTTCTGCGGGACCCTGCTCGACAACAAACGGAGCGGCGTGTACAGCTGCGTCTGCTGCGATCTGCCGCTGTTCAGCTCCGGCGAGAAGTTCCATTCCGGCACCGGATGGCCGAGCTTCTTCCAGCCGATCGCGGTCGGGAACGTCACGACGGCGCGGGACACCGGCCACGGCATGGCGCGGACCGAGATCCTCTGTGCCCGCTGCGACGCACACCTGGGCCACGTGTTCATGGATGGGCCCCACCCGACCGGCCTGCGCTTCTGCGTGAACTCGGAGTCGCTCCGCTTCACCGACCAGGCGGAGCTGGCGCGGCTCGCCGATCCAGCGGCGGAATAACCTCACTCCCGCCGCGGGTTCGCCCGTCCGGCCAGCTCCACCGCCAATTCGATGGCCTGCCGCATGCTGGTGGCGTCGGCCTGCCCGGTGCCGGCGATGTCGAGCGCCGTGCCGTGATCAGGCGAGGTCCGGACGAAAGGAAGTCCCAGCGTCACATTCACGCCCCGGCCGAACGCCGCGACCTTGATCGCGGTCATGCCGACGTCGTGATACGGGGCCAGCACCGCGTCGAACTCGCCCTTCAAAGCCCGGACGAAGACCGTGTCCGCCGGCCAGGGTCCGCTGGCGCCAAGCTCGGCAACCGCAGGTCTGAGCACCCGGTCCTCCTCATCACCGAACAGCCCCGATTCGCCGGCATGGGGATTGAGCGCGCACACTCCCAGCCGCGGCGCCGCTATTCCCCACCACTGGCGAAGCCCTTCGATGGTGACTCGCCCGGTACGGACCACGCGGTCCACCGTCAGCAGCGAGGGAACCGACCGCAGCGGAACATGGGTGGTGACCAGCACCACCCGGAGCCGCTCGGCGGCGAGCATCATCGCGACGTCCACGTCACCGGCGAGGTGGGCCAGCCATTCGGTGTGGCCAGGCCAGGGAAATCCTGCCAGGTGCAGGGCGTGCTTGTGGGCCGGCGCCGTGACAATCGCATCCACCTCGCCCTGGAGCGCCAGCCGGGCGGCGGTCTCCACGCCCAGCCCGGCGATGCGACCGGCCCGGGCGGCCCGGGACGGCCCCGGGCTACCGGACGGTCCCTCCGCCCCCGATCCCTCACCCCAGCGCCCCACCGGGATTCGGCGGCCCGCGGGGAGATCCGCGATCTGGTCTTCCGCCCCGATCAGCACCAGATCGGCATCCGGAGGCGTCGTCAGGGCCGCGCGAGTCACCTCGGGTCCGATGCCGCGAGGATCGCCAAGGGTGATGGCCAGCCGGGGACGAGAGGGGGACATGGCGGGAGGATGAACGAGGGGTGGGGCGCGAGGGGCCGGTTGACTCGGAGGACGGTCCGCACCCTTCAGGCCGCAGCGGTGGCCGATCGGGCCGCGGCTGCTAGAGCCGGAGATCCACGTAGGTAGCCCTGCGCATCCGAGCCACGTAGCGCTGTACCGCGAGGTCGTCGGCCAGCTTCTTCCGGATCTGGTCCTTGACGTCCTCGTAGCGGACCACCCCGGCAGTTCGACGAGCGGTCACCTGGAGCACCACATACTTCCGGCGGAGGCCCATGTCCTTCCTGATCGGGAAGGACGGTACCACCACCCCGCTGTCGGCCGCTCCGATCCCCTCCTTATACTCAGGCGGTAGCTGGTCCACCGGCACGTCCTCGGCGTCGGGCTCCTCGCCGGGGTCGTGATACAGCTTGGACACGGAGTCGTAGGACCCACCCTGCCGCAGGACTTCGGCCAACTGCCCGGCCAGCAGTGAGGCACTATCGGCATCCGCCTCCGTGACCTCCGGCATGATCAGAATATGCCGAGCCTGAATCTCGGCCGGCTGAATGCGCTCGACCCGGATGATGTGATAGCCGAACGGGCTTTCGACCGGATCGGAGATCACTCCCGGCTTGAGTCGGAACGCCACCACCTCGAATTCCGGGACCATCAGGCCGCGGCGGAACCAGCCCAGGTCCCCACCCTGATCCCTGCTGGCGGGATCCTGCGAGAACCGCTTGGCCGCCGAGGCGAAATCGGCCCCCCCGCGCAGCGCGATGACCAGCGAGTCGGCAAGCTGCTTGGCCCGGTCCTTGGCGGTCGCGGAGGGCCGCGGTGAGATCACGATGTTCCGGAACGAGAGCGTGGCCGGCCGCGGCGGGAGCTGCTCCCGAAATTTATCGAAGTAGGTCCGCATTTCTGCTTCGGTGGGCTGCACTGGCTTGAGCTTGCCGTCGCCCCTGAGCTTCTCCAGCAACCGGTTGCGGAGGGCTGCCTTGCGCTGGGATTCCCCCAGCCAGCGGCGGAACTCTTCCGGCGTCTGAAACCCCGAGCGTTGCAGTTCGGCCCGGAAGTCGACCTCGGAGGTGAACCGCTGGCGAATGTTGCGGAACTGCTGCTCGACCCCGTCGGCAATCTCCTGATCGGTCACCTTGAGACTGGTGTCGCGCTGCGCGACCTGCACCATGACTTCAGCGTCCACCAGGTCGGTCACCACCTGCTGACACAACGCGTGAAAAGCTGGCGCGGTTTTGGGAAGCCCCCCGGCCTGCTGGGCCCGCATCGTGAAGATCTCCTCCTCGACCTGAGAGCCAAGAATCGGAGACTCGCCCACCACCGCCACCACTCGGTCGATCAGTTCAGGCACGGTGTCGCACTTGAAGACCGGGCCGGGAGGTCCCATCTGCGTCGAATCGTCCTGGGCCGACGCGGCGACCGGCAGGAGCAGCAGCGCCAGCAACAGGTGGCGGGCCATCCCCGAGGATCTCACGGCTTGGGAGTCCGGGTCGGCTTCCGAGCCGCGGCAGCGGAGTCTGCCGCAGCCCGCAGCGTCTCCGCCAGGCTGGCACTGCGGACCAGGCCGGCAGCGCTGACCCGGTAGGTCACCCCGCGGCGGAGTTCAGCCGCCAGCTCCGGCGGCACGGGCTGCGGCCGCACGGCGCCGCTCGCGATCCTGTCCCAGTAACTGTCGACCCGCAACGTGGCCACCTTGGCGCGGTCCACCGCGGGGATCGCCGGATCGGTCAGGTCGGCGCCGGCGAACCCGAACCCTGCGCGCAGTGAATCGAGCTCGGCACGGTAGCCGAGCAGCATCTCGGCCCATTCATCGGCCGGGACCCGGATGCCCGCGGAATCGGCCTGCGCCAACAGCAACTCGTTCTGACCGAGCGTCCGGGCAAACCGCTCCAGCACCGAGTCGGGCTCGCTGACGAACTTGCTGCTCCAGCCGCCGCCCAGCGCCATCATCCAGCGCGCGAAGTCCTTGACCGTCAGGCGGCCGCCGTCGAAGACCGCCAGCGTGGTTGCGCTGTCCTGGCGGGCCCGGTCCCGGTCCGCCAGGGCTTCCCGCATGAGCGCCGGAGCGTTCCGCACGACCCGCAGGTGCCTGGCCTGACCGAGTTGATACAAATAGCTGGAGTCCAGCTGGGTCCCGATTTGGTCGCGGACGTAATCCAGCATCTGCTCGCGCACCTCGCTCAAGGGCGGGCGCCGGATCACGTGAAAACCGAAGGAGGTTTCGACGACCGGGCTGATCTCGCCCGGCTTCAGCCGCCAGGCCGCACTGTCGAAGGCCGGGGCCCACTTGCCCCGTGGAGCCGCGGGCAGGTACCCGCCGCTGTTCTTGCTCCCCGGATCCTCGCTTTCGGCGCGGGCGAGCGCGGCGAAGTCTGCTCCCGCCCGGGTCCGGGTCCGGACCAGATCAGCCTTGTGGCGGGCCTCGTTCCGCAGCTCCGGTTTGGCGCCGGGCTTGAGCCGGAACAGCACGTGTTGCAGCAGCCGCACCGGAGTCTGGTTGTAGATACTGTCGGGAACGCCCGGGCCCAGCGGGGCCTGGCGCGCCACCAGCGAGTCGTGCCACTGCGTGGCCTGGGCCTCCGCCAGCTGGGGCCACAGCACCGCGGCGGCAGAGGCCGAATCGCCGAGATCGTGTCCGGTCGCGACCGCGTGGGCAAAGAGCGCGTACTCGATCCAGGTGTTGGCGATCACATCCGCCGCTTCCCGGGTCAGGGGCAGGCCCTTGACCGAGGCCATCACCTGGGCCAGCCGGTCCACCGTCAGTGCCTGGCCTGCGGCTTCGGCCACGACCTCGGGCCGTGTCGACACCAGCTCCTTCAATCCCTCGCAGCCCATGAGCCCCAGTCCCATTGCCGCCGCCAGCCAGCCACGCATGTCTGCTCCCATCCATCAGTGAACGGTGGCGCCGGCTGTCCGGCCAGCCTCCTGCACCGCCTCCAAGGCCCGGATCAGCGCCGGGACCAGCGCCTCGCCCCCCAACCGGTGCAGCCGCAGGGACAGCGGCACGGTGCGGCGGACTTCCACCGCCAGCTGCACGTGATCCATGGCCGCGGACAGCCCGGCGAATCGCGGTACGGCGCCCTCCCTGAAGGTGAGCCGCGCCTCCTCCCCGCGCACCAGCACGTGTTGCAGGCCGAGGGTCGCGCCGACCGTGCGGAGCCAGGCCATGTGGATCAGGGTCTCGGCAGGCTCCGGCAGCGGTCCGAAACGTTCTCGCAGCTCGTCGCGAAGCAGTTGAATGTCGCCAGAGGTCTCGGCCCGCGCCAGTCGCCGGTAGAAGTCCAGCTTGACGTCATCAGACGCCACGTAGCCGTCCGGCAACTGGGCCGCGCGGTCCAGGACCACTTCGGGAGGCGCAGGGCGTTCCCCGGAGACGCCCTGCCCCCGGAGCGCCTTCACCGTCTCGTCCAGCCAGCGCAGGTACAGGTCGAACCCGACCGCCTGGGCATGGCCCGACTGCTCCGACCCCAGCAGATTGCCCGCCCCCCGCAGTTCGAGATCCTTCATCGCAATCCGATAGCCGGCACCCAGGTCGGTGTGATGCTCCAGCACCTTGAGGCGATCCTCCGCATCCGGGTCCACCGCATCCGGCACCAGCAGGTAGCAGTAGGCCCGCCGGTGGCTGCGCCCCACCCGGCCCCGCAGCTGGTACAGCTGCGCCAGGCCGAACCGATGGGCATCGTGCACCACCATGGTGTTCGCGTTGGGCACGTCGAGCCCCGATTCCACGATCATCGTGGACACCAGGATGTCGACCTCGCCGGCCACGAACCGACGCATGACCTCTTCCAGTGCGTCCGCCGGCATCTGCCCGTGCCCCACGGCCACCCGCGCCCGCGGCGCCAGCGCCCGGATCCGGGCCGCAATCGTCTCGATGGTCTCGATTCGGTTGTGCACCACGAAGGCCTGGCCGCCCCGGTCCAGCTCCCGGGCCAGGGCCTCTTCGAGCAGGCCGTCGTCCCACGGCTCCACGAAGGTGAGGATCGGCGACCGGTCTCGGGGCGGGGTCTCGATCAGGACCAGGTCCCGCAGCCCTGCCAGCGAGAGGTGCAGGGTACGGGGGATCGGCGTCGCCGTCAGGGTGAGCACGTCCACGCTGGTCCGGAGGGCCTTCAGCCGTTCCTTGTGGCGTACCCCGAACCGGTGCTCCTCGTCGACCACCAGCAACCCCAGATCCTTGAAACCGACATCAGCGGACAGCAATCGATGGGTGCCGATGATCACGTCGATCTCGCCCGCGGCCAACCGCGCCAGCGCCGCCTTCTGCTCCTTGGTGGTGCGGAACCGGGACAGGACCTCCACCTTCACCGGAAAGTCCGCCAGCCGCTCGGTGAAGGTCCGGGCGTGCTGGTCGGCCAGAATGGTCGCCGGCACCAGCACCGCGACCTGCTTGCCGCCCTGCACTACCTTGAAGGCCGCCCGGACCGCCACCTCGGTCTTGCCGTACCCCACGTCGCCGACCAGCAGCAGGTCCATCGGCAGCGGCTGCTCCAGGGCCCGCTTGACCGCCTCCGTTGCCTTGCGCTGATCCGGGGTGTCCTCGTACAGAAAGGCCGATTCCAGTTCCCGCTGCCACCGGGTATCCGGGGGGAACGCGAAGCCGGCGGTGACCTTCCGCCGCGCGTACAGATCGAGCAGCTCGGCCGCCATGTCCTGAATCGCCTGGCGGGCCCGATCCCGCACCCGCTGCCAGACGGTGCCGCCGAGCCGGTGCACCCGCGGGGGCGGCTGGTCTCCATCATCACCGCCGCTGCGATAGCGCTCCAGCTGGTCAAGTCGGTACAGGGGCACGTTGAGCCGGTCCCCGCCCTCGTACTCCAACACCGCAACGTCCAGCGCCGACTCGCCCACGGTGATCGAATCGATGCCCCGGTAGATCCCGATCCCATGCTCCAGATGCACCACGTAGTCGCCTGCGGCCAGTTGTCCCGTGGTGCCGGTGGGCGCCGCCTGGCGGTAGCGCCGGGTCCGGCGCAGCCGGCGGGCCCGGCGAAAGATCTCGTGGTCGGTGAGCACCCGGAGGCTGCGCATCACGAACCCGCCATCCAGCGCGCCCACGGCGAGGCTGGCGTTCAGTCGCCCGCCGCCTTCGCCCAGCAGCTCGTCGAGTCGCTCCAGCTGCCCCTCGTTGTCGCACAGCACCAGCGAGGGAACCTCGCCGGCCAGCAGGCTCCGCAACCGCCGGATGTCCCGCTCGATCGGTTCCGGCGGGAAGAAGCCGGCGTTGAGATCCGCCGCCGTTCCCTGGATCGCGAGCCGGGCGAACCCGCCCCGGCGCTTGCTCCAGAGGTCGGGCGCCTCGAACAGATCCTCCCGCGCCGGCACGTCCTCTCCCATCCGGCGCGCCAGGTCCAGATGATGGGCCGCCTCCCGCCAGGAACGGTCGACTTCCTCCAGGTTGGCGCGGGGAGAGTCCTCCACCAGCAGCGTGTCCCCCGGCAGCAACTCCAACAGACTCTGGCGGGCCAGCGACCGCCCGGCGTCTGGGGCGGTGACTGCGGGAGCCCCGGCCGGGTCGGCCCGGATCGGGAGGACGGTGATCTCGTCGAGCGGCCCACCCGACCGTTGGCTGGTCAGGTCGAAACTGCGCAACGAGTCCAGTCGGTCGCCCCACCACTCCAACCGCGCCGGGTGCGCCATGCCAAAGCCATACACGTCCACGATGCCGCCCCGGACGCTGAACTGGGCCACCTCCGCCACGGTCGCGGCCCGCGCATAACCCATCCGCTCCAGCGCCCCCACCACCGCTGACAGCGTCGGCGCGTCGACACCGACCCGGATCCTGAGGGTCCGCTCCCGGAGTCCCCCGGCGGCCCGGGTCCGCTCCTGACTGGCCCGGGCCGTGGTAACCACCACCCGGAGCCGGCCCTCCAAGAGCGCCGCCAGCGTTTCCGCCCGCTCGCCGGCGATCTCGTAGTGCGGCTCCTCCTCGCCGAGCGCTTCCCGCTGTGGGTACAGCGCAACCGGTGTGTCCGCGACGTGCTGCAGATCAGTAAGCCAGCGTTCGGCGTCCGCCGGTGTCGCCGCGACCACGGTGAACAGTCGCTCCGGGAAGGCCCGGGCCAGCCAGGCCAGCATGACTGCCCCGCTCGAGCCCGGCAGACCAGCCAGCCCCAGGGCCTGACCGCGTCCCGGAATGCGGCTCCGCAGGTCGAAGGCGAAGCCGGTCCGTTCGAACCCGTCCAGGAGCAGGGAGAGACTCATGCGGTACGCCGGACCCCGCTGGCCAGCGCGACCTCGAGCAGCGCCAACCCCAGCGCCAGCCACAGCAGCGGCCCCTGTAGGCTGGCCGGGCCACCCCCGAAGGCCGCCGCGGCCGCCGCAGACAACCCGACCACCCGAGCCCCGGGCCACAGGGCCCGGACCTGGGTATTCGAGGCCGGTTGAAGATCTGACTCGCGGGCATCGAGATTCACGCTGAGCGAGCCCACGGTGTCGCTGCCCGCCAGCAGCACGAAACCGCCCCGCAACGCCGGCCGGAACCTTGCGCCGCCCTCCACCCGCCAGCGAGTGCCGCCGCCGGCCACCTCGGTCACCTGCTCGGGAAGTACCACCGGATCCCCCGGGGCGGCCTCGAGCAGCGAAAGCTGCCCCCGGGCAACCTGGTTCAGGATGGCATCGAGAAAGGGAAGGAACCCGGCGCTGATGGGCAGGCCGGTCCACCCTGGCTCCAGCCGGCTGCCGACCAGGACCACGCCAGCGCTGCGCACGATCCATGGCGAGCCACCCACGGTCGCGACCACGCCACCGCCGCTCGCCGGGCCGGTCGGAGTCAGCTGGTAGCGACGGGCGAGTGGAATCCGGCCTGCCAGGCCGCCGCTGTCGGTCTCCGCCGACCGCACCACCAACGGGCCCAACTGCCACGGAACACCCCGCCGCTGCAGCGCCCGGTTGAAGGCCCCCACCTCGGCGGGGTCCGCTGGAGGAAGCACCACGGCCAGCCGCGGGCCCAGGCTTCCCAGCGCCACTTCGTTGCCCCGTGCCAGCCGCCCGCTGGCCACCAGCACCTCGCAGCCGGCCGCGAGATAGCGATCGGCCTGACTCCAGCTCACCGCGGCCGGCGGGGCGACCCGGACCAGGGCCTCCCGCTCATCGTCGACCCGAAATTCGTCCGGGGGCGTCGAGACCCGGATCGGCCACCAGCCGGAAGGCACCAGACCGAGCGTGAAGCTGACGGCCCCGCGCCCTGGCACCAGCGCCTGCCGTGCCGGACGGTCCGCGAGCCGTACGGAGACCGGCACCGTCTCCCCGGAGTCGCCGCCGAGCGTCACCGTGACCCGGCCGCCCTCCCCGGTCCACGGAACGGCTCCGACCGCCAGGCGGGCAACGCCGACGTTGGGCGGCGGATCGTCCTCAGGGCTCGCGACCACCACCGTGGCCCGGGGGGTGGCGGCGGAGAGCGCCGTGCGCTGCAGGTCGCTCAGCACCACGATGGTCGCCGGGCCCGGCTGGGTGCGGAGCAAGCCGTCCGCCGTGGCGATCGCCTCTCCCAGATCCAGCCGCCGGAAAGAGGGCTCCAGACTGTCGAGCTGGTGGCGCAGCGCGGTCGGCGTCTCCCGCCGCGGGAAACCATCACTGGTCAGCAGCCACAGCCGGTCCTGGGTGGTGGCCCGGCTGGTGATCCTCGCCGCGGCCCGTCGCAGCTCCACCAGCCGGGGCGTGCCCGACACGATGCTGCCGCTGGAAGGCGAATCATCCACGATCAGCACCAGCGAGCTGGGCAGGTGACCCCCGCCGGAGGCGAAGGATGTCACCAGACCGGCGGCGGCCAGCACCAGCGCCAGCACCAGCAGGGTCCGCACCAGCAGCAGCAGCCAGTGCCGCAGCTTGAGCCGACGCTGGTGTTCCTGGCTGACCTGCACCAGGTAGCGCACCGCCGGGAATTCCACGATGGGCGGATCCCGACGCTGCACCAGGTGGAGGATGAGGGGGACCGCAACCAGCGGCAGGCCCAACAGCAGCCAGGGGTGCAGGAACTGCATCAGGCAAGGCCCGCGGGTCGGGCGACCACCCGCCGCAGGGCAAGACCGAACGGCGTGTCGGTGGTCACCTGATGATACTGGATTCCGCTGGTCCGACAGGCCCGCCGCCAGGCCTGGACCACGCCGGACACTGTTTCCCGGTAGGCGCCGGCCCAGTCCTTCGGACGCAGCGTCACGCCGGTTCCGGTTTCGGGGTCCTCGAATCGCGCTTCGGTCGGGCCGTTCAGGTCCAGCTCCGCCGGGTCCATGACGTGCAGCACGATCACCTGGTGGCCCCGGTGTCGCAGAAACTTGAGTGCCGTCAGCGCCAGCTCCCGTTCCAGCAACAGATCAGAAATGAAGATCACCAGCCCGCGCCGGCGCAGCAGGTCCATCACCCGCCTGAGTGCCGGTTCCGCGGCGGTCCCGCGTCCGGCGCGCAACCCCTCGAGCGTTTGCAGCAGATGGTGCCAATGGCGGAGCCGGGCGCGGGCCGGGACCACCGCCCGGATCTCGTCATCAAACGCGATCAGCCCGGTGGCGTCCCGCTGTCGGGTCAGCAAAAGCGACAACGCCGCCGCCAGTCGTCGGAGGTAGTCGAGCTTCGAGAGTACCCGCGCCGGATCGCCCGACCAGGCCATCGAGCGGCTCACGTCCACCACCAGCATGGCCCGCAGGTTGGTCTCTTCTTCGTATTGCTTCACGTACAGGCGGTCCTTCCGGCCCAGGAGCTTCCAGTCGATGTAGCGCAGTTCGTCCCCCGGCTGGTACATCCGGTGTTCGGCGAATTCGATCGAGAACCCCCGCCGGGGCGAGCGGTGCAGCCCAGCCAGGAAACCCTCCACGATCCCTTCCGTGAAGAGTTCCAGGCCTGCGAGACGCGCGGCCTCGAAGGGGTCCAGGAGTTCCAATCCGGTGGCACGGGCCGGGGCGGGAGCGGTCATGGGGGCCAGAACGTATCGGGAGCGGGGCAATGAAGTCAACGCGACCAGCCCCTGTCCGCGCCTGAGGACGACTTGGTCCCGGGCGATGTTCGACCGGCATTGACCAACCTGTTCCAAAATATGGGGTTAGATTCCTGACCCCAGACTGGCATGGGGCCTGCTCGTCCAGCCGGTGTCTGATCCCCGGTAATCGCTTTCCCTGGAGGCCCCATGTCCGCCGCTCTCTCGCTGGCACTGGCCGCACTCGGCGTCGCCACGGCTCCCCCAGCCTCCACGCCGGAAGCCCTGATCGCGCATTGGGTCCGCTCCGGCCGCGTGGAGCGGCCCCGGATCGACGTCTGGCTGAACCATGACGACTTGTACCACCGTGGCGATCAGGCCCGGGTCTACTTCAAGAGCGACCGCGATGCCTACGTGACGGTGCTCCGGATTGACAGCGACGGCCGGCTCAGAGTGCTGTTCCCGATCGACCCCTGGGAGGACAACTGGGCCCGGGGAGGCAAGACCTTCGAGGTGCTGGGCCGGGACCGGGACCAGGCCTTCCGAATCGATGACTACCCGGGACTGGGCTATATCTTCGCGATCGCATCGCCCGACCCGTTCCACTATGACGACCTGGTCCGGGGAGATCATTGGGACTACCGCGCCATCTCGGACGGGCGGGTGCGCGGCGACCCGTATGTGACCGTGAGCGACCTGGCGGAGCGGATCGCCCAAGATGGCACGTACGACTACGATGTGACGCCGTACCAGGTCGAGCAGCACTACGATTATCCCCGATTCTTGTGCTACGACTGCCACAGCTACGCCAGCTGGCACTACTGGAATCCTTACGCCAGCTCCTGCTCGCAATTCCAGATCGTCATCTACAACGACTGGTACTACTACCCATATCGCACCTACGGCACCTATTGGGTCGCCCCTCGGCCCTACTGGCCGGGACCCCGCTACGTCTTCAAGGACGCGGACCCGCGAAACGACTATATCACCCGGGTCGCCGCGCGGCCCCGGGGGGAAGCAGTCCGGGCGCGCCCGGCGACCGAGCGGGGTCGCACCAGCGCCGATGTCGGCGGACGCGGCACCATCCCGGCCCCGGTCGCCCCCCGGCGGCGGGCCTCGGAAGTGCCCGGCGGCAGCCCCGCCAACCGGGCGGGAGAAGCACCGGAATCACGGCCGTCGGAGGGACGTCCTGGGGAGACCGGACCCCGCCGTCGATTTGGGGATCCCGCTCGGACCCACGACCCGGGCACGGTACGCGATGTCCCGCCCCCATCCCAGGACGAGCCCTCCCGGCACCGGCCGGCTGAATCGCATCCGCGCACCGCGGGCCCCGAGGGGCGCGGGGGCACCCGGGAGCCTCAGGCCAGCCCCGAGCGGCGGGCGCCTGCTCCGGAAACCCGCCGGGAACCGAGCCGGGCCGAACCTCCACGGCAACGTGCGGAGCCAAGACCCCCGCCCCAGTCCAGGAGTGGCGGCGAGCCGCAGCTCAAGCGACGGCGCCCCGACTAGATTACTCGAAACTCTCAGCCCGCCCGGCCGTAGCAGCAACGGCCGGGCGCAGTCGTGGCTGGCCCGTGCGACCTCAACCTGGTTTGTACATGCATTCATCCTGCGTGGCGTGGTTGCTGCTTCCGGTCCTTGCCCTCCCGCTGGGCGCCCAGACGTCCACGGCGCTTCGCAGTGCGGCGGCAACCATCACCCCAGCTGATATCCAACGGCACATCAATGTCATCGCTGATGACTCCATGAAAGGGCGGAACACGCCGAGTCCCGGCCTCGACCAGACGGCCCAGTACGTGGCGGATCAGTTCCGGCGATTCGGACTGAAGCCGGCCGGAGAGAACGGGACCTTCTTTCAGCGTTACCTGATTGCCCGCCGCCGGCTCGACCTCCACGCCTCCCAGGTCGGGTTCCATTTCGGGGACCGGCAGATTCACCTGCGCCTGACCGACGATGCCCGGTTCATTACCGGTCCCGTTCCTGCCGGGGAACTCCACAGCAGCGCGGTCCTGTTGGGGGGAACCTTCTCGGCGCCAGATGTGACCCGCCTCGACCTTGCGGGCAAGGCGCTGTTGATCGTGGTGGACTACACCAGGCCGCTGTCCGCCACAATATTCGGCGCGCCGCAAGCCGCCATGGACCGCGGCGCCACGGCGGTACTCCTGGTTTCGAATCGCGATACCGCGCAGTTCCGGCAACGAGTCGCCAGCCAGCCGCGGGAGCGGGTCACGAACCCCAGCGACCCGGACTTCGCGGCGCCGGCTCTGGAACTCCGGGACGGGGCCCTGGTGGACATGCTCCACTGGGCCGCGGTGGACCTGGCGGTCATCCGGGCTTCGCCGACACCGGTGGTGCGGGAGCTCCCCGGCTTGACCGTCGGACTCGGGCTCAAGGAGGTCATCCTCGAGTCCGCGACCTCCCCCAACACGATCGGGCTCCTGGAAGGCTCCGACCCTGTACTCAAGCGGGAGTATCTGGTTTTCTCCGCCCACATGGATCACGTCGGCACGGCCGGAAGCGGCCAGTGCCAGGCCCGCGGCGGGGACAGTATCTGCAACGGCGCCGATGACGACGGCTCTGGCACCGTGAGCGTGGTGGAGCTGGCGCAAGCGTTCAGTCAATCAGGCGCGCGGCCCAAGCGGTCGGTGCTGTTTCTCACGGTGAGCGGGGAGGAGCAGGACCTCTGGGGCAGTGCCTACTTCACGCGACATCCTACCGTACCGCTGTCGCAGATCGTGGCGGACCTGAACATCGACATGGTCGGACGCAACTGGAAGGACACCATCGTAGCCATCGGCAAGGAGCACTCCGACCTGGGCACCACGCTGGAACGGGTGGCCCGCGACCACCCCGAACTCCATATGGTCCCCATCGACGACCGCTGGCCGGAGCAAAACTTCTACCGCCGCTCCGATCACTTCAACTTTGCCAGGCGGGGTGTTCCGATCCTGTTCTTCTTCAATGGGGTCCACGACGACTACCACCAGGTGTCCGACTCTCCCGACAAGATCGACGCCGAGAAACAGTCACGAATCGTCAAGCTGCTGTTCTACCTGGGTCAGGAGATCGCCAACGTCCCGCAGCGACCCCAGTGGAACCCGGCTAGCTACCAGAACATCGTTGAGCTCCGACCGGCCAACTGAGTGGTTCAGTCGGTGCTCGGTGAGCCGACCGCCGGGGCCCTGCCATCAAGAAATTCTTGGCGTTGGACCACCGTGTACGAACCAGGGGCATTGGCCGGGGGCGCCTGAGTTCTGATCACACCGATCCGGCTTCGCCTCCAGCGACTCCGGCGGACGCGAACCGGCCGGGCCGGATCCCCTGGGATCCCCAGACTCCCCCGATGATCAGCGCCGCGCCCGCCGCATGCGCGACCGTGGGCCGCTCCCCCAGCACTCCGATCGCGATCAGGGCCGCCACCAGTGGCACGGCGCAGGAATACATCGCGGTCCGCGCCGCCCCGATCGCCTGGATGCTCCGGCTCCACAGAAAATAGGACGCGACCAGCGAGAGCAGTGTCGCGTATCCCACTCCGACCCACGCAGTCACCGAGACCCGGCCCCAGTCCAGTGCCACCAGACCCGGCAGACCGGCGAGCACCAGTCCCGGGGTCCCGGTGAGCAGGGTCCAGGTGGTCAGCCCCAGCGCATTCATGCGTCCGGCCACGGTGCGGATTCCGAGCGAGTAGGCGGTCCAGCACCCGATCGCCGTCAGCATCAGGGCATCCCCCACCAGGTCCGTCGGACCACCGCCGGGGTTCCTGGCCAGCACCACCAGCAGCACGCCGGCGGTGGCCGCGGCGAGCCCCCAGCGATGCCGGGCGCTGGTCTGCTCCAGACCCAGCAGGCCCGCCGTCACCGTCACCACGGTCGGCAGGCCCGCGAGGATGAGCGACGCATTGATGGCACTGATCCGGGCCAGGCCGTGAATGAAGCAGAGCTGGTAGATGGTATTCCCGACCACCCCCCAGAGAATCAACGGTCGCAGCAGCGGTGGCGGCGGCCGATGCACTCCGTGGCGGTGGAACAGCACCACGACCAGGATGACGGCGCCGACCGCGAACCGGAGCGCCGTGAATGGCAGCGGCGGGATCTCCCGGAGCGCCAGCTTGGAGAAGGTGAAGTTCCCGCCCCAGAACAGGACCGCCAGGAGCATCCCGGCGTGAGGAGAGAGGCTGCGGCGCATGGCACAAGAGTAAGCCCCCCCCGAAGCTGGTGGCGACCCGGGAATAGGTTGGGGGTCCGTTATATTCCCGCCCATGCGCCAGGCCCGAATCCGCAATTTCTGCATCGTCGCCCATATCGACCACGGCAAGAGCACCCTCGCCGACCGCCTGATCGAGGCGACCGGCGCGGTCGAGAAGCGGCTGATGCGGGAACAGCTGCTGGACACCATGGATCTGGAGCGGGAGCGGGGAATTACCATCAAGCTCAACGCGGTCCGGATGACCTATCTGGCCCGGGACGGGCAGGAGTACGAACTCAATCTGATCGACACCCCGGGCCACGTCGACTTCACCTACGAAGTCTCCCGCTCCCTGGCCGCATGCGAGGGCGCCCTCCTCGTGGTAGACGCCTCCCAGGGGGTCCAAGCCCAGACCCTGTCCAATCTGTTCCTCGCGCTCGATGCCGGCCTGGAGATCATCCCCGTCCTCAACAAGATCGACCTGCCGGGCGCCGAGCCGGAACGCCGCGCCGAGGAGATCCAGGAACTGATCGGCGCCCGGCGTGAGGAAATTCTGGCCGTGTCGGCCAAGGACGGCACCGGTATCCCTGAGCTGCTGGAGGCGATCGTCCGGCGGGTGCCGCTCCCCCGGGGTCACCCGGATGCGCCGCTCCGGGCCTTGATCTTCGACTCCTACTTCGACCGGTTCCGGGGCGCCATCCCCAGCATCCGGGTGGTGGACGGGGCGCTGCGCGAGGGGATGGAGATCGTGTTCGGGGCCCACCCCGATGATGTGTACGGCGTCGATGAGGTCGGCTACCTGCAGCTGGGCCAGCGGCGGACCGGCGTCCTGGAAGCCGGCGAGGTGGGCTACCTGGTGGCCAACCTGCGCAGTGTCTCCGACACCCGGGCCGGGGACACGGTGCTCGACGCCCACCGGCGCGCTCCGGAGCTGCTGCCCGGTTATCGTGACGTGAAGCCGATGGTGTTCGCCGGCCTCTATCCCACCGATTCGGAGCAGTACGAGTCGCTCCGGGACGCGCTGGCCAAGCTCAAGCTCAACGATGCCAGCCTGCAATACGAGCCGGAGACCTCGACCGCCCTCGGCTTCGGCTTCCGTTGCGGGTTTCTCGGTCTGCTGCACATGGAGATCGTGGGGGAACGGCTGCAACGCGAGTTCGATCTCGATCTCATTACCACCGTCCCCACGGTGGAGTACGACGTGTACCTCACCGACGGCTCCATGCAGCTGATCGAGAACCCGACCCGGCTGCCCGATCCCGCCACCATCAGCCGGATCGAGGAGCCCTACGTGAAGGCCCGGATCATGGTGCCGGCGGAGTACATCGGCGGCATCATGAAGCTGGGCCAGGACCGTCGGGGCATCTACCACGGCATGAAGTACCTCGATGCCAGCCGGGTCGAGTTCGACTTCGACTTCCCCCTGGCGGAAATCGTGCTCGACTTCTACGACCGGCTCAAGGGGATTTCCCGCGGCTACGCCTCGATGGACTACGAGGTAGCCGGCTATCGGGAATCCCAGCTGGTCCGACTCGACATGCTCATCAACGGTGATCCGGTCGACGCCTTCAGCGTGATCATCCACCGGGACAAGGCCTACGAGTACGGACGCAAGATCGCCGAGAAGCTCAAGGAGCTGATCCCCCGTCAGCTGTTCGCCGTGGCCATCCAGGCCGCGATCGGCAACAAGATCATCGCCCGCGAAACCATCGCCCAGTTGCGCAAGGACGTGCTCGCCAAGTGCTACGGTGGCGACATCACCCGCAAGCGCAAGCTGCTGGAGAAGCAGAAGGAAGGAAAGAAGCGGATGAAACAGCTGGGGCAGGTGGAGATTCCCCAGGAGGCCTTCCTGGCGGTATTGCAGGTGGACTAGTGCCCGGTGCCGAGGGCCCAGTGCCCAGTGGTCGGTTGCCCGGTGGTTTGACACCGCCTGCGCCGGACGAGTGGTCCCCTCGGCACCAGACGCCAGCCACTGGGCCCCCGGCACCGGACACTCTGGTCATCCAGACCGCCCACCTGGGCGACGTGGTCCTCACCCTGCCGCTGTTGATTCGACTGGCCGAGCGGTCTGGTCCGGTGGATGTGGTGACCACCCCCGAGGCCGCGCCGCTCGTCACCGGGCATCCCGCGGTGCGCCGAGTGATTCCCTTCGACAAGCACGGCACCGCCCGAGGTCCCGGCGGACTCCGGCGCCTCGCGGCCGAGCTTCGCGGGGCCGGCTACGCTCGAGCGATCCTGGTACAGGGCTCGCTTCGGACCAGCCTGCTGGCGTGGCTGGCCGGGATCCCGAACCGAACCGGTTTCGCCAGGGCACCGGGCTCCGTCCTCTATACCACGCGCCGGCCCCGGCCCGACCGGGGCCACATGTCGGAGCGGCTGCTGGCGCTGGATCCCGGAAGCCCCACCGTACCTCCACCCTGGCTATACCCGGCCACCACCACCCAGCAACGGGTCGCCGCCTGGCTCGGGGAAGCGGCCCTGGACGGGGACTTCACGGTGCTGGCGCCCTATGCCCGTTGGGGAACCAAGCAGTGGCCTGGCTTCCCGGAACTGGCCGTCCGACTGACCGGGCCGCTGGTCCTGGTCGGTGGACCCGGCGATCGGGCCGCGGCGCTGGCGCTCGCAGCGCGCGACCCGGCGCGGATCCGGAACGCCGCGGGTGTGCTGTCGCTGCCGGAGACGGCGGCGCTCATCGCCCGGGCCCGAGTGGTGGTCGCCAACGATTCACTCGCCCTGCATCTCGCCACCGCGGTGGGCCGACCGGTGGTGGCCGTCTTCGGTCCCACGGTCCCGGGATTCGGCTTTGGCCCGCTCTCCGGCGAGGTAGTGGAGCATGCGGGCCTGGCTTGCCGTCCCTGTTCCGCTCATGGCCCGGCCACCTGTCCGCTCGGCCACCATCACTGCATGCGCGAACTCGGCGTGGAGGCGGTGGAATCCGCGGTGTCGATCGCGCGGGGATCGGGCCAGGCCGGATGGGGGTGAGCCCGGGTCCCGCGGCGGGTGGAGCTATTCTTCCGGCCGCTCTATCATTCATCCCGATCCGTCACCCTCCACCACGGCCCGCAGATTCCCATGCGATTCGTCGTCGGCATCGACCTGGGCGGCACCAACATCGTCTGCGGATGCGTCTCCGAGGACGGTTCGGCGCTGCACGGTGTGACGAGTGTGCCCACCGGCGCCGAGGAGGGGCCGGACGCGGTGGTGCGGCGGATCATCGCCACG
>CALMOP010000006.1 GCA_937871775.1 uncultured Gemmatimonadota bacterium
CCCGGTTGTCCCGGTGACAATGATCGAACCGGTCACAACCGTGACGGCATTCAGGGTCACCGGCGCGCTGAGGATCAGGCCCGGGACGCTGCCTCTGAGCTGGCCCGCCGCATTGATCGCTACCGACCCGGTCCCGGTGATGGGCCCGTCGGCGAACACGTTGCCGCCCACCGTGAGGGTGAAGGCGCCCAGGGCCAGGGTGGCACCACTGTTCACGGTGACACTCCTGGCCGCCCCGGAGTTGTTCAGGGTGGGTGAGTTGTTGGTCCCGGCCGGAATGATGACATCATCGGCGGTGGTCGGAATGCCGCTCGGATTCCAGTTGCTCGCCAGGTTCCAGTTGGCGGTGGTACCGACCCAGGTCTTGCCGGCGCCGGCGATCTGCCCGGTCGCGGTGAAGTTGGCCGGGTTGCCAGAGACCACACCGCCCCCCGGCACCGTCGCGGTCATGGTGTTGGTGCCGGCACTCGGTCCCAGCACCCAGCCGCTCGCGGTGGCAGCACCGGAGCTGTTGGTGACCTGGATCTCCGTGGTCGCTCCGCCGATGAACGTCCCGCCGCCCCCGGTCACCGTGAAGGTGACCTCCACGCCGCGCACCCCCTGTCCGGCGGCGTTCCGCACCACCACCGCCGGCGGGAACGGCAGGGTCGCACCGGGGGCGGCGAACTGGTTGTTGCCCGCGCTCACGGCGATGCCGGCCGCCGGACCGACCACCAGCGTCGGTATGTCGAACTCGGGGGTCAGGAGGTCGCCGACGCCGAGCTGGCCCAGGCTGTTGTCGCCCCAGCACCAGGTGCCATTGCTGGCGATGCCGCAGCTGTGGTAGGCCCCGGTTGCCACAGTGCTGAAGACATGGGGGGGGGTGCCCTGCGGGCGTACCGGGGTTGGCTGGTCGGTCGGGGCGGTGCCATCGCCCAGCTGGCCCAGCGAGTTGTCGCCGCCGCACACCCAGTCCACCGTGGTGGTCCGGCCGCAGACGTGGGAGTAGCCCATGACCACACTGAGTCCGGTGTTCACGAACTGGAAGCTGCCCTGCACCGGGGTCGGGCTGGTGAGCGACTGCCCGAAGTTGTCACCCCAGCAGTAGCCGGTCCGGTCGGTCGCGATGGCGCAGGTGGATTGGCCACCCGCCGCGATGTCGACGAAGCCGTGCCCGCCCGAGACCGCCACCGGGACCGGACTGCCGGACTGGGAACCGTCGCCCAGCTGGCCGCTGCCGTTGGAGCCCCAGCACCACGCCGCGCCGGCGAGGTCGATGGCGCAGGCGTGATTGATGTTGGTCGCGAACATCCCGCCACCGGTGATCCGGTTGAAGCGGTGCCCGCCGGACACCGGGACCGGCACGCTGCTGTTGCTGGTGCTGCCGGTGCCCAGCTGGCCCGTCAGGTTGTCGCCCCAGCACCAGGCCGCGCCGGCCGGGTCGAGCGCGCAGGTGAACTGCTCGGCGGCGGCGATCTGCACGAAGGTATGTCCCCCGCTCACCGCCACCGGGGTGTTGCTGCTGTTGGTGCTGCCGTCGCCCAGCCGGCCGGCGGCATTGTCGCCCCAGCAGAGGGCCGCGCCCTGCGCCGTCAGGGCGCAGCTGTGGAAGCCGCCGGCGCTCACCGCGACGAAGGGGCCCCCGGACACGGGCGTCGGCACGTAGCGATCGGTGTTGCTGCCGTCGCCGACCGCGCCGTCGAAGTTGTCGCCCCAGCAGTAGGTGATGCTGTTGCTGATCTGGCAGGTGTGGTCTCCGCCCGCGGACAGTGCCACCGGGAGGACCTGCAACGGCGCCGCGATGGTGACGGTGGTGCTGTCGACCACGCCCTGTGGCGAGGTCGGGGTCGCCGGTGAGCGGACGATGATGGTATCGATCCCCGGCACCATCGGGGCGGCGTACAGGCCGGCCGGGGTAATGGTGCCCTTGCTGGCGCTCCAGCTGACGTAGAAGTCGGGGACGGCGCCCTGGGCATTCTGGGCAGTCACCGCGAAGGTGAAGACCCCACCGCCGGCAACCACGGTATCCCGCGGTGCCAGGGTGAGACTGGTCAGGGTGCTCCCCGGACCGAAGTAGTCAACCGGGACGTCGCGGACCGGACTGTTGCCGCCCGCTGAGACGGTGACGGTGCTGTTGCCGATGAACAGCCGCTGCAAATCGGAGTAGAGCTCGATCGAGACCGAAAGGTTCTCGGTGACGTCGTTGAGCAGCACGGTGGTGCTTACCGATACCTGCGTTGCGGTCGCGCTGAAGGAGCTGTACTCGTCCGCCAGGGTGTCGACCGGAGGTCGGACCACTATCACCCGCACCCGGTTGACCACCAGGGGCACCAGCCTGGCCGAGGCGTCGAACCGGGGCCTGACCTTGAGGGTTGCCAGGCCGGGGCGTCCCCCCCCCGGGTCGACCGGCGTGTCGGTGGAGCAGGAGACCAGAAGCAGGGCAGCCAGGGCCGCCCGCGCAACGCGCCCGAAGGGCGCGGAAACCGACGTCCGATGCATGAGGCCTTGGGACTCAGGGGTTGGTGTTAATTGGTGCTCTAAATCGGGTTCCGTCAAGGAAGGGGTCGGGACCGCCCGCCCTCCCGGGGAACTCCGCGAACTCACTGAGCAGGGAAAGGACGTTGCCGGGAAGCGCTTGCTCTCACCGGGAGGCCGCCCGAGCCCTCGGCCTTCAGATCAGTCCGGACTTGGCGCAACCCCACAGCTTCACCAGCCGGTCGAACCCGTCCTGCAGGATCTCGACCTGCTGCGGGCTGGGGCTGGCCTGCATCGCGATTTCCAGTTCTTCCACGATCCGGGTCATCTCCCCCCGGTTGGTGCGGTGACACTCGGCCCGGATCTCCACCAGTTTGCGGGCGATCTCGTTCCGCATGGTCGCGTCCATGGGAACCTGCCAGAGGTACGCGGAGCTGTCGCGTCCGCTGGCGCACAACTCGCCCAGCCGATCCAGCAGCGGGAACGAACTCCGTTCCTGTCGCAACGGCGCCTCCGGCATAACCTTGCCTCCATGAATTGCCACCGCCCCGGGGCCACCCCGTCCGACACATCCTGCCCCACCAACAGCATGAAGCACGCCGGCCATCGGCGCCGTGCGCCACATCACGCCCTCCCCGTGGGATCTGACCGCGTACCTCGCGCCCTGGCTCCATGAGGGTTCTCTCTGGGAGCCGCCGCTACCCCGGCCCGACCCCCGGAACCCGCCACGGCGACCCGGGTATCATCCGGGTCTGCACTTCACACTTCCCCGGGTTCGTCTCATGACCATGCCGGCCGCCGGTTCCAGGGCCCCCGCCTTCAGCTTGCCCTCGGATCAGGGTGGGACGGTTTCGCTGGCCGAGCTCCGGGGCAAGCCGGTGGTGCTGTACTTCTATCCCAGGGACGATACCAGCGGCTGTACCGTAGAGGCCTGTGAGTTCCGCGACAGCTGGGCCCGGGTCCGGGCCGCCGGGGCCGTCGTGCTGGGGGTCTCGCCCGACAGCCTCGAATCGCATGAGAAGTTCCGGACCAAACACCGGCTGCCCTTCCCCCTGCTCTCCGATCCCGATCACGCCGTAGCGGCGCACTATGGTGCCTGGGGTGAGAAGAGCATGTACGGCCGGCGCTATCAGGGCATTCTGCGGACCACCTTCGTGATCGATCTCAGCGGGGTCATCAATGCCGTCTTCACCAGGGTGAAGCCGCGCGGCCACGCGGCCGAGGTGCTCAAGGCGGTGGCGGCCTGTCACCCGGACGGCAGGGCCACCCGGGGTCGTTAGAGCGATCCCGGGTCGGGATCCGGTTTGGCGCGGTGGAACTCGACGGGCCGGGGGCGACCCCCGCCCGTTGCCGTTCCCCTCCACCAGACCCAAGGCCGCGATTATTGTTCGTGCTCTATGCGCCTGCCCTTTCTTGCCCTCCTGGGCCCGTCGCTCGTGGCCGCTTGCGCTCCTGCCACTGGAGCCGGCCCCGCCTCGGGCACCTTCGTCGCTCCGGAACCCGGGGAACGACATCTGCGGAACATCCGCCAGCTCACCTTCGGCGGCAACAACGCCGAGTCCTATTTCTCCCGTTCGGGGAAGCAACTGATCTTCCAGCGGCAGGAACGGGTGAACGCCGGCTGCGATCAGGAATACCTGATGAACATCGACGGGTCCGGCATGCGCCGGATCTCGAATGGCCAGGGCCGCACCACCTGCGGGTTCTTCTATGCCAACGACAGCCGGGTGCTGTACAGCTCCACCTTCCAGCACGACTCGGCCTGCCCGACTCCGCCGGACCGGTCGCATGGCTATGTCTGGCCCCTGGGGCATCTCGAGATCTACAGCTCCCGACCCGGCGGGACCGATCTCAGGCAGTTGACCAACAATGGCGCCTACAACGCCGAAACCACCCTGTCCTACGATGGCCGCACGATCATCTTCACCAGCACCCGGGATGGCGACATCGACCTGTACACGATGAATGTGGACGGGGGCGACGTGCGCCGCATCACCAGCAGGGTCGGCTACGACGGCGGGGCCTGGTTCTCCCCGGATGGGAAGCAGATCGTGTGGCGTGCGGCCTATCCCCAGACCGCCGCCGACACCGCCGATTATCTCGCCCTGCTGGGACAGCGCCTGGTCCGGCCGGCCCGGGTCGAGGTGTGGGTCGCCAATGCGGATGGCAGCAACCCCCGCCAGATCACCCACCTGGGCGGGGCCAACTTCGCGCCGGTGTTCACGCCCGATGGCCGCAGGATCATCTTTTCCTCGAACTATGAGAGCCCGCGGAGCGGCGCCTTCGACCTGTTCCTCATCAATCCCGACGGCACCGGGCTCGAGAAGGTCACGACCCATCCGGACTTTGATTCGTTCCCGATGTTCAGCGACGACGGCAAGCACCTGGTCTGGGCCTCCAACCGGCACGGGTCCGAGGCCGGCGAGACCGATCTCTTCATCGCGGACTGGGTGGAATGACGGTTTCCGCTTCGAGCACGGGGGCGCCGGGGCCCGAGGTCGGGGCGGCCTCCAGCGGTTCACCCGCCAGCGGCTGGAAGGAGTGGGGCAAGAGTATCGCCTTCGCGGTGGTCGCGTGGCTGATCCTGAGCACCTTTCTGATCAAGGCCTTCCGCATCACCTCTGGCAGCATGGAGAACACCTTGCTGGTCGGGGATGTGTTGTGGGTATGGCGTCCGGTCTTCGGGGTGCCGATCCCCTTCACCCACACCCGCCTGCCCGCCTGGCGCAGGCCCGGGCACGGCGAGATCGTGGTGTTCGAATCGGTGGAGGCCGCCACCCCCGGGCTCGAAATTGTGAAGCGGGTGATCGGGGTGGCCGGGGACACGCTGGAGATGCGGGGCGGGACCGTGATCCGGAACGGTACTCCGCTCGACGAGCCCTATGTCGTTCGGAACCCGGCGGCCAGCTCGGCCGGGGGGATGCGCGACGCGCTGCGCCGCTGGCAGGAGCACCGGCTGCTGGGCCTCCATCCCGATTCCTACAACCCTGATCGTGACAACTGGGGCCCGGTCCAGGTCCCGCCGGAATCGCTGTTCGTCATGGGTGATAACCGGGACGATTCGTGGGACGGTCGCGGCTGGGGTTTTCTGCCGCTCACTCATGTGCATGGCAAGCCGATCCTGATCTACTACAGCTGGAATCCCAACAGCTGGCGTCCGCTCCCCCTGGTGAGTGCTACCCGCTGGAGTCGGCTCTTCACCGTCCCCCGATGAGCCCGGCCCCCCCGGCCGCGGCACGGTCCCGGGACGGATTCCGCGAGTGGCTGCGGGCGATCCTGTGGGCCGTCGTGCTGTGGCTGACCATCCGCACCTTCCTCGTCGAAGCCTTCCGTATCCCCTCGGGCAGTATGGAGAGTACCCTGCTGCCGGGAGACATGCTGTTCGTCAACAAGGCGGTCTACGGCCCTGTGGTTCCGGGGCTGGGGATCCGGCTGCCAGCCTGGCGCGAACCGGTCCGCGGGGACGTCTTGATCTTCGATTCGGTGGAGCAGCCGGGGGAGAAGATCGTGAAACGGCTGGTAGGGCTCCCCGGAGATACCCTGGTCATGCGCGCCGGGGTCCTGTTCCGCAACGGGCAGGTGGCCGCAGAACCCTTCGTGCGGCACCAGGACCTGGCCCGCTCCGAGAGTACTGAAACGCGGCGTCGCATGCGCCTGTGGCAGGAGCGCTACCTGGTCGGAGACAGCATGCACTACGCCCCCGACCTGCAGGATTGGGGGCCGATCGTGGTTCCATCCGATGCGTTGTTCGTGCTGGGAGACAACCGGGATGTCTCGTACGACGGGCGCTTCTGGGGATTCCTGCCTCGCGCCAACGTCAGGGGGACGCCGCTGTGGGTCTACTTCAGCTACGACCCCGAGACCGGGGCGCGGTTGCCGCAGCTCTTCGCCATCCGTTGGCACCGGCTGGGAACCCGGCCGCGCTGAGCCGGCTCAGGGGGCCGCCGCGACCTCGCGGGTCAGGGCCACGCTGAGCCCCGCGAGCCCCGCCGCGCCGCTCGCGACCAGAAACGCCCCCCGCGCGCCGGCGCCCCCCGCCACCAGGCCGGCCAGTACCGGCCCGCCGATGCGGGCGACCGAGGCGACACGCTGCAGCAGTCCCAGTGCCCGGCCCTGCTCCTCGCCGGAGGCCACCCGACTCACGTAGGCCGCCGCGCTGGGGCCGATCAAGGCCGAGCCCGTGGCCAGAACAGTGAGGGCAAGGTAGAGTTCGCCCAGCCGACCCTGGTGACCGGCGCTGAACGCCGCCGGCAGTACCCCGAGGCCGATCGCGAGCAGCATCCCGCCGGTGCCCATCAGAACCCGCTCGCCCAGCCGCGGCATGAGCCGCCCCACCAGGCCGCCCTGCACGATCGCTCCCACCAGCCCCATGAGCACGAAGAGGTAGGCAGTCTGCCCCCGATGAAATCCCAGCGAGTGCTCCACCTCCAGGGGGAACACTACGTACAACACCGTGAAGGCCAGGGTGGAGAGTCCCACCGCCGCGAACGGAGCCGTGAAGCGGAACCAGGGCAATGGGGCGCCGCCGCTCGCCGCCTGGCGCCCGGCGCGGGACTCGGGCAACCACGCCAGGGCCAGCACCAGATTGGCGCCGGTCAACCCCGAGGCGACCAGGCCCGGCGCGTGGCTGCTCCAGTGGGCGGTGAGGCCGCCGATCGCCGGACCGACCACGAAGCCAAACCCGAAGGCGGCGCCGATCATCCCCATCGCCTGACCCCGGTGCTCCGGCGCGGTAATATCGGCCAGGTAGGCCTGGGCCACATTCACGGTGGCTCCCATCCCGCCCGCGATCACCCGGGAGAGCAGCAGCAACCAGAAGCTGTCGGCGACCGCGAAGAGCAGGTAGCTCAGGGCACTCCCGGCCAGCCCGACCAGCAGCACCGGTCGACGCCCCACCCGGTCCGACAGATTGCCCCACCAGGGTGCCAGCAGGAACTGCATCAGGGAAAAGCTGGCCACCAGCATACCGATGGTGGTGGGCCCGACGTGGAAGGCCGTCGCGTAGCTCGGCAGCAGCGGCAGCACGATGCCGAAGCCGATGATGTCGAGGAAGACGGTGATGAAGATCAGCAGGCGGGGCGAGATCATGCGGAAAGTTTACCGCCTCGAGGTGCCGGGTGGGAGGCGAAAGAGGCGAAAGAGGCGAGGAGGCGAGAAGGTCAGGGAGGCGAGGGAACAGCCCCTCGCCTTTTCGCCTTTCTCGCCTTCTCGCCTCCTAACGCCGCCTCGGCTCTTCCGGTGTGCTCATCGAGGCCCGCACCAGATAGGAGGCGACCCGGCTGCAGCTGCGGCAGGTCAGGGTGACCCGACCGGCGGGCTCCTCGTTACGTTTGGGGGAGCGCTCGATGGATGGGGTGTTGCAGGTGGGGCAGACCAGGGGCCGGTGGTCGCGGTCGGCCGCGATCAGCGTCAGAGCCTCTGCAGCGCGATATTCCTTGATCCCGCGACGTCCCAACTGTCGTCCTTCCGGCGGGGAGCATCGGCGCGCCCGCCGAACCGCCACGTGGGCCAATCTACCGTTCGCCGAGAGGGGGCGCAAACATGCGCGCCACACTGCTCTGCGGCCTGCTGCTCGCGGCCGCCGGTCCATCCGCCGTCGCTCAGGAGGGCCAGTCCCATCCGGTCCGATTAGTGCATGGAGGGGGTGAAGAGTTCCGATTCGACCCCCGTCGGATCGAGGCGGCACCCGGAGATGTGGTGGAGTTTGTGGTGGAAAGCGGCGGGCCCTACGTCATCGGATTCGAGGGCTCCAACCTCGATGTCCAGGACCGGGACCTGCTGAACCAGGCCCTGCCGGACCGAACCGGACCGCTCCGGGGCCCGGTGCTGTCGCGTCCGGGCAGCAGTTTCCGTTTCACGGTTCCACCAGTGTCGCACCGGAGCTACCGACTCATCAGCTTCACCCACCTGGCCTATCGGATGGAGGCCGAGCTGGTGGTCCGATAGCGAGAGAGTCTGGCGGTGGCCTACGTCACTATGCCCAGGGGGCCCCCAGCTGGGTGGCACCCCTCTTCCCAATCGGATACCGGCCGGTACATTGGGTCCAGTGCTCCCGTCCCTGAGGAACCTATGAACCAGACCAGATGGGTTGCGCCCCTGGCAACCATCGCGCTGGCGCTCAGCGCCTGCGCCGGCGGCGCCGTTCCCCAGGGCACCTCGCCGGCCGACTTGCCGACGCTGGAGGCGGCGCTGAAACGCAATCCCGGCGACGCTGCCCTGATGACCCGGGTTGGCATTGCCAACTATGACGCCAAGGCGTACGCCCGTTCCCGGGACGTGCTCAACGGGGCCTTGACCCTCAATCGCCAGAACTACGCCGGCAACGTCTACCTCGGCTTGGCGTTCGAGGAGCTGGGGCAGTTCGATTCGGCGCGGGTAGCGTACCGGAACGCGTCCGCGGTGGCCCGGACCGACCAGCAACGCGGGGAGATCGACAATCATCTGGTGTTGCTGACCCGCCGGGAACTGCGCCAGGCCGCGCGTGATGCCATCGCCCAGGAGGCGACCCTCTCGACCGAGGCGCCGAAGGCCAACTCGGTCGCGGTATTTCCCTTCCGCTACGTGGGCATCAAGGAGGAACTGCGGCCGCTGGCCAGGGGTCTCACTCACCTGATGGTTTCGGACCTGTCGAAGCTCAGCAAGCTTACCCTGCTCGAGCGGGAGCGGGTACAGTCGCTGGTGGACGAGCTGCAGCTGAGTGAGTCGGGCCGGGTGGACCCGTCCACCGCCGCCCGGTCGGGCCGGCTGCTCCGGGCCGCCGAGGTGATCCAGGGTTCGGTGTCGGAGGTGACCGGGCGGACCGATCTCCGGTTCGACGCCACGGTAGTCGATGCGGTCGATGCCTCGGTCGTCGCGACCGGCACCGGCAGTGATCAGCTGCAGCAACTGTTCGCGCTCGAAAAGCAGGTGCTGTTCCGCCTGCTGGACCAGATGAAGATCGGCCTCACTCCGGCCGAGCGGCGCGATCTGAGTGAACGGCCCACCGCCGACATGCAGGCCTTCCTGGCGTTCAGCCGAGGGTTGGAGGCCGAGGACCGTGGTGACTACGTTGCGGCCGAAGCTGGCTACAGTGCGGCGCTGACGCGGGACCCCAATTTCAGACAGGCCAAGGAGCGCCGCGCCGCCTCGCAGCGGGCGGCGATCGCCCTGCAAACGCCCGCCCGGACCCTCGCCGGCCTGTCCCCCGAGGGGGGACTGGGTGACAACGGCCCCGGCGGCGTCGCCGAGCCCGCTGGTGCCACCGGCGGCACTCCCGCAGGCGGCGCCACCACCCTGCGCAACGGAGTGCTCAATACCATTCCGACCGTGGGATCCGCGCTCGCCAATCGGGTTGGGGGTGACAACGAGGCGCCCGACTCGCGGCAGCCGGGCACCCGCGCCCCGCTGCCGGAGGTGATCAACGACAACCCCACCCAGCCGGGCCTCGCCGCCACGGTGACCGTCATCATCACCCGACCCTGATGACTACTCCCGCTACCGCGCTCCGGCTCCTGACCCTGCTCGCGACAGGGCCTGCCGTCCTGGCCGCCCAGGAGAATCTGTATTCCCGGGCGGCAGTGATCGGTGGTGTCGAGACCCGGTCGTACTCCTATGGCGACAAGCTCAACGTGGGAAAGGTGACCCAGGTGGTGATTCCGATTGGCCTGGTGGCCCCCTTCGGCAAGCGGTTTTCGTTTGATCTGGGCACCAGCTACGCCTCCACCACCTATACTCCGCCCTCGGGCTCCGGGAGCAGCTTCTCGCACATCACCGACACCCAGATCCGCGGATCCTACATCTTCGGGAACGATGTGCTGGTGGCCAGCGTGATGGTCAACCTCCCCACCGGGGCTGAGACCACCTCCCTGCAGGACTTCAGCGTCGGCGCCAGCGCCGCGTCGAATTTCCTGCTGTTCCCGGTCAACTCCTACGGCACCGGCTTCTCGGTGACGCCGGGAATGGCCGTCGCGGCCACCGCCGGCGATTGGAATCTGGGGCTGGCTGGCAGCGTGCGCATGAGCAGTAAATACGAGCCCTTCAGCGGCAACCAGTCCCAGTACAAGCCGGGCGTCGAGGGACGGATCCGCGCCGGCATCGATCGGCTGGTCGGGTCATCGCGCGCCTCGCTGGGATTTACGTTCAGCACGTTCGGGCAGGATGAGCTGAGCGGCACCTCCGGATTGTCCACCTACGATCCCGGAAACCGCCTCCTGATCGACGCCGCCGTGGTGTCGCCCGTCGGTAACGGAACGATCAACACCTACCTGTGGAACTACCACCGGAGTAACTCGGGGGGCAGCGCCGGCCGGGCCAATCAGGAGAACATTTTCGCTGGTGGCGCCACCGGCTCGTTTCCCATCGGCCGCACCCTGGCCCTGGAGCCGCTGCTCGAGGTTCGACTGTGGAACCCCGATCCCGCGGCGGGCCAGGGCAGCCTGTTCGGCGCGGGCGCGGCATTCAGGATCGCGCTCGGTAATTCCATGACACTGGTGCCGGGAGGTCGGTTCGACTTCGGGGAGCTCCGCAACAGCGACGACGTGAGCGATTCGATTACCGGGTGGGGCCTGACAGCCCTGCTCCGCTACGGCTTCTGAAATCTCGGGTCGATAAACGTAGTCCCAGGTACTACTACTGCACGAACGGCCGTCCCCTCAACGGGTTCGGCCGTTTTTCCTTGACGGCCGGCCCCTTCGGATGATACGTTGCCGCCCTCATGAGACCCCCGGTGGGTCTCGGCATGGACCCGGAGGGACCCGTTGGCCTCGGAACTTGGCGCGAGCCAGATCTCCACGCTCCTGGAAGCGCTCCCGGGCATCGCGAACGTCCTCCGCAGTCCGGTGGCCGATGCGCTGCTCAATGTGATTCGCGCCGCGGCCCGGCTGGCCGAGTTCGAGCTCGCCGAAGCGGAGGAGTTGATCCGTTACGCGACCCGGCGTGGACTGGTGGGGAACGAAGAGGGGGAGCGGGTGCTCGCGGAGGTGCGGACGGTTGCTGAGCGCCGGGCTGAAAAAGCATCCGAACGGGAGAAAGCTTCCCGCGCCAAGGCCCGCGCCAAGCCCAAGGCGGTCCTGAAGAAATCGGCTCGCAAGAAGCACTGATCCGCCAAGTGTCCCGGGAACCACAGGGCCGCCGTCGAGGCGGCCCGCGTGTTTCCGGGGTGCCGCCCTCAGGTCCGGAAGCCGGTCATCAGTTTGCCCAGGCGGGTGCTGGCGTCGAGCAATGCGGCGGCGGAGGTGGCCATGTCTTCCGTGGAGGCGCTCTGCTCTTCTGCGGCGGCCGAGACCTGCTCGCTCGAGGAGGCATGTTCCGACGCGGCCCGGGACACCAGGGCAGTCTGTTCCGCCAGCCGACCCACCACATCGCGGTTTTGTCCGGCCTGCTCCGCCAGCCGGTCGGCCGAGCCCCGCACTTCGCTGATCGCGGTCCCGATGACGTCCAGGCCCTGCACCACCGCCTGGGCCAGGGTCTCGGTACCTCCGACCTTGCCGGTGCCGACTTGCATGGTCTCAGCGATCTGCCGGATCTGGGCGCCGATGAACGCCACGGTTGTCGTCACCTCCTCGGCTGCCCGCGCGCTGGAGTCCGCCAGTTGGCGCACCTCGTCCGCGACGACCGAGAATCCTCGGCCGTGCTGCCCGGCCCGGGCGGCCTCGATCGCGGCGTTGAGGGCCAGCAGATTGGTCTGGCTGGAGATCTGCTTGATCAGGTCGATGAAATCCGTGATCGATTCGGACTGGCGGACCAGGGCACGGACCTGACCGGCGGAAGTCTCCACAACGCCCCGAACGTCGAGCAGGGTGCTGCGTGCCGTCTCCACGTCCGCCCGGTACCGCAGGGCGGCGCGTCGGATCTCCTCGGCCAGGCGGACTGTGCGCTGGGCCGCTTCGGTATTCAGGGTAGCGGTTTCCCGCAACCGACCCAGCAGCCGGTCCGCTTCGGTCATGCCCAATACCTGATGCTCCGCGCCCGCCGAGACCTTGAGCATGGCCGTGGAGATCTCCCCGCTGGAGGCGGCGATCTCCTCGCTCAAGGCCGAAAAATCCCCCGCGCTTGTCGACAGGTGCTGGGACTCCACCGTCACTGCGGCCACCACGCCGCGCAACCGGGTGGCCATGTCGTCGAGCGCATGGGCCAGGCGCTCCAGCTCGGTGGGCATGTCGTCCAGCTGCACTGGCCGGAGGTCGCCCGCCCCAAAGCGATCCGCCGCCGCGATGAGTCGGTTGAGTTGCCGGTCGACCACCCGGATCAGGGACACGCCGGCACCGATCGCCAGTGCAACGGCCAGGAGCGCACCCAGGATCAGCAACTTCTGATAGAACCGGGCCGTCTGCTCCAGCCCGGCGGCGCGCTGCAGCGCCAGGCGGGCCTGCTCGTCATTGAGGCGGCGGACCAGGGCGATGAGGCTGTCGGTCGCGCCACTGGTGCGGGCCGCGATCAACCGTGCCTCGTCGCCCCGGCCGAGGTCGGCCAGCGCGTGAGCCGTGGCGTAAGCCACCTCGAGGTGCGCCTGGAGCGTGGCCGCCTGATTGACCAGTTGACGATCGCCAAGGTCGACCGTCTGGAAGTCCCGCAGCCGCCGCTGGAACACGTGGGCCGAATCGCCGTTGGCCAGGAACTCGGCCTTCACCGCCGGACTCGGTGTGAGCAGGTATTGCTCGGCGGCGCGGATTTCGTTGAGCACCGACGACACCAGCGAGTTGCCCAGCCGAGTGCCGCGCTCCAGGGCCGCGATATCGTCCACCATGCTCCGGGTGACGGTCCGGAGTGTGGTTACGCCCAGCCAGGCCAGCCCCACCACCAGAAGCACCATGCCGCCCATGGCGGCTCCGTTGAGCCGGCGCAGGCTGGGGAAGACCCTCATGGCCCCTCCACCAGCCGGACCTGCTCCCGCTCGATGCGTGCGATCAGGACCCGTTGCCGGGGAACGTCACCGTGGTCGTCGAATCCGATCTCGCCGGTGACCCCCAGGAACGCCGGGCGCCGCTGACCGACTTCCTGGATCCGGGTCTTGAGTCGGGCGGTCCCGGTCCCCGCATCGGCAATTGCCTCCCGCAGCAGCAGCAGCAGATCCCAGGTGGCGGCGGCGGGCTGATTGGGAAGGGTGGCGGTCGGGTACTTCCGCTGATACGCCGCGACGAAGGCCTGATTCAGCGCACTGGTGTCGCTGGCGAGATAGGCAGCGGAGAGATAGGTGCCGTTGGTGATGGCACCCGCAGCCTCCAGGCCTTCCAGCCCGTCTCCCCCGATGAATGGCGCGGTAATCCGGAGCCGCCGGGCCGCGCTGAGAATTGCCGGCGCCTCGCCCACGCTCCCCGCCAGGAACACGAACTGACTGGTCTTTTGACGTGCCATCCGCTGCAGGTAGGCCTCGACCGCCGGTCCGTCTTCGAGGTATGGCGCGGTCTCATCGATCTGGCCGCCGATGCGCGAGAACTCGTCCGCGAACGCGGTCCGGAGGCCTCGACCGTACTCGTTGTTGGCGTACAGGATGGTGCCGCGCCCCAGTCCCAGACGTTCCCTGACGAAGCCGGCCAGGGCGGCTCCCTGCTGGCGGTCGCTGGGGCAGGTCCGGAAGGTGTAGGGTCCGGCGTCGCTGATCGCGGGGGCGGTGGCGCTGGGCGTTATCGCCACCAGCGGGTGGGCGGGGTCGTTGTACACCGGGGCTGCGGCCAGCGTGGCCTCGGAGTACACGTGTCCGATCACGGCCACCACCCCGGCCTGCTTGAGCGCCAGCGCGACCTTGACGGCCGAATCGGGGTCACCATGGTCATCGAGCGCGACCAACTCCAGCGGCCGTCCGTTGATCCCGCCGCTCCGGTTGATCGTCTCGGCGGCCAGCTGGGCCGCGCGCAACATCGGCGCTCCGGTGGAATCGGAGAAGGGACCGGCGAGGCCGATCCGGATGGTCCGGGGTGCCGCCGAACAGGCGGCCAGGGCCAGGAACACGAGGTTGGCGACGAGGGCGCCGGCGCGGGACCGGCGACAGCCATGCGTCACAAGCATCTCCGAGGGGGACGAGCGAGCGATTCAAGGCTAGCCGCACTCGTCGCGGCGGGCAATCCCGCGGGGATATCTTCACCACCATGCATGATTGGACCCGCCCGCCCGATCACCACTTCGACCTGCATGGCCAGTCCGTGGTCGAGGCGCTGGGCAACGTCGAACGCTACCTGACCAGTCAGGCCGGAGCCCGGCGCGGCGGAGTGGTCCGGCTGATCACCGGCCGCGGCCGGAGTGGAGGTGGTGCCCCCATCCGGACCCGGGTGGGCAGCCTGCTCCGTCGGTGGCGAGACGAGGGACGGGTGGTGCGGGATTTCGTGCTGGAGCCCGGGGAGGGAAGCTTTCTGGTCCGGCTGCGGTGACGGCGGGAGTCGCTCTTACCGCCCGGCAGCAGAGTCCGCGGCGGAGTCCTTGGGCGCGGCCGCAGGGGCCTGACGCCAGAGGGCCTTTCGGCGGCCCCATTGGTCGAGGACCCTGCCGTCGACGAGGCTCACCGAGGCAGTCTTCTCCCCCCGCTCAATGCGCCAGGTCAGGCGTAGCATCCGGCCCCGGCGGACCCACTGCAGCATCCACTGGGGCCCCTGCACCGTGGCGTTCACCACACCGAAGTCCTGTTCCAGCCGGCTGCGCCAGGCATCCAGTTCAATGCCGTTCACATCCGCCGACAGCGTGAGCACGCTGCTGCTGCTGTCCACCGCCGATAGCCACAGGTTGATGCTCCGGCCGGACCCGGGCTCCACCACTATCGCTCGGCATTCGGCGACGGTTCGGTCCCGTTTGGACCGGTCGCAGCGCAGCCGCTTGCCACCCAGGGCGTGCACCTGCCGGTCCACCGCATCCAGCGACTGGCCCGCCTGGAAGCCAAGAAAGTTCAGCGGCGGCGGGCCCCCGGTCTGGGCGCCCAGCGCTGCGGCGTGAAGCGCCAGGAGCAGGGTGAGCAGACGGTGGGCCATGGGTGAGAGGGGACGCGAGTAGTGATGGGCGGGGCCGGATGGCGCCAGCCCCGGTCGGGACACAGGTCTGGCCTGTGCCGCCCACCGGGGCTGGGCAAGGTCGAGGGCTACGCGGCGACGGGCTACGGCTTCCGCACGTTGGAGGCCTGCAGGCCCTTGGGTCCCTCCACGATGTCGAACTCCACCTGGTCTCCCTCAGCCAGGGAGCGGAAACCATCCATGACGATGGCGGTGTGATGGACGAACACGTCCTTGCCGCCTTCCTGCGCAATGAACCCGAACCCCTTCGCGTCATTGAACCACTTCACGGTGCCCTTCGCCATTGCCGCTACCTCGTATGGGGGAGCTCACCGGCTCCGGATTACCCCCGGCCACGGTGGTCGGGGCAAAGCACACCCCCGGCCCCCGGCTCGGACCGGAGGTAGTTCCAGGACTGTCGATGGAAAAAGGTGTAACGGACCACCGCCATGGGAATAAGGTTCTGTCAGGGTCGGAAGTTGTCAAGAAGGCCGGACCCTTGGCCGGCGACCATCGGGCTCCCTAGATTCGGCGGGTCCCCGACCGGAAACCCCCGATGACCCTGCTGGCCCTGCTGGCCCTGGTGCAACAGCCGGCTCTGCCCCCGCCCTCGACTCCTCCCCCGGCCCGCGCCTCCCTCGTCGTGCGGGCAGCCATCGAGCCCGAGGAGGCCGCCATCCTGGTGGGGGACTCGATCAGGCTCAAGGCCACGGCATTTGACTCCACCGGGCGGCCGCTCACCGGGGTCACGGTGAGTTGGTTCGCGACGGGCGGGCGGTTCGAGGGCGCGGTTGACAGCACCGGCCAGGTCATCGGCGGCTCCACCGGCACCCTCACCGTGACCGCGCTGGTACGATCGGCGAGCGGAGGGCGGGCCCAGACGGCCCTGGCTCGGGTCACCATCCTGCCGCAGCCGGCCGCCCGGCTGGAGGTCTCACCCGAGCCCCGCCGGCTCTACGTGGGGCAGTCGCGGGTCCTGACCGCCCTGCCGTATGCCGCGAACGGCGACGCGCGTCACGACGAGGTCGGCTGGCGGAGCGACCAGCCCACCATCCTTTCCGTGTCAGCGGACGGGCGGGTGACTGGGCGGCGTCCAGGCCGGGCCGCCGTGACGGCCACGGCCGGTCGGGCCAGTCGCCGGTTCGAGTGCACCGTGCTCGCCAACCCGATCACCGAAATCCGGCTGCGTCCCGCCAGCGCGACGGTCCGGGCTGGTGAGGTGGTCCGGTTCCAGTTCGAAGCCCGGGCTGGCAGCCAGGCAGTGGCCGACGTCATGCCGGAGTGGTCCCTCGCACCCGGCGGAGGCCTGGTCGATCCCGATGGTGGATTCGTCGCCGAAACCCCAGGGACCTACCGGGTACTGGCCAGTCTTGCCGACCGGACCGCGGAGGCGGTGGTCACCGTGACGCCGCGGGACGTACGTCGACCCACCACCCTGGTGGGTCGAGTGCCGATCAAGCTGCAGGCTGCGGAATTCTGGCTGCATCCCGACGGTCGTCACGGCTATCTCACAACGATTGGCGATCGGATCTATGCGATCGACGTGAGCGATCCCGCCCGACCCACCATCACCGATTCGGTGATGGTGGACGCCCGAGTCATCAACGACCTGATGACCACCGAAGATGGCCGCTACGGTGTGCTGACCCGTGAGGGCGCCTCCAATCGCAAGAACGGCATCGTCATCCTCTCCTTCGAAGACCCGGCACACCCGCGGCCGATCGCCGAATTCACCGAGACGGTCACCGGTGGGGTCCATTCCGCCTTCGTCTATCAGGGCTACGTCTACCTGACCGACGACGCCACCGGCTCGATGCGGGTGATCGATATCCGGGATGCGGCACACCCGCGTCAGGTGGCGCGCTGGGAGACGCCGCGTTCTCCCGCGGGACGGATGCTCCATGACATCGATGTGAAGGACGGCCTGGCCTACCTGTCGTACTGGAACGACGGCCTGGTGATTCTCGACGTGGGGAAGGGGATTCGGGGCGGCAGCCCGGAGAATCCCCGGCTGGTCTCCCAGTTCAAGTACGATCTGAATGCGTTATATCGCGAGGTCGAGCTGGAGGGTGGCCCCGGCTTCATCCGCGGGACCCATACCGCCTGGCGCGCCGGCAGGTACGTCTTCCTGGGGGACGAGGTGTTCTCCGCGTCTCCCCGGCCCACCGCCGGGGGTGGCGTGGTCGGACTGGGGCGGGCCTACGGACGCCTGCACGTGGTCGATGTCACCGACCTGGCCCACCCCCGTGAGGTGGCCTGGTACGAGCCCAAGGACGGCGGGAGCCACAACGTCTGGGTTGCGGGCGACACCCTGTACCTCGGCGACTATCAAGGCGGGCTCAGGGTGCTGGACATCTCCGGGGAGCTGCGGGGGGACCTGCTGCAGCAGGGGCGGGAGATCGCCCATGTGGTCACCGGCGACCAGCAGGGTCAGACGCCCAATGCCCCCAACGCGTGGGGAGCCATCTACCGGGACGGGCACATCTACGTGCCCGACATCAACTCGGGGCTGTGGATCGTGAAGGTGGACGGGAAGAGCGGGCTGACCCCCTAGCGGGACGCCGGGGCAGGCCCGATCGAGCGCCTGACCGAGTCCCCCGCCCGTCCTGCGGGCCGCCCTACTAGATTTGCTTCATGACCGCCCCGCAGGCCCTCAGCATCCGGACCTTCAGCGATCGGCCGGAGGCCTTGGCGCATTTCATTCTTCGCGCCGGGGAGGCACCCCGCCTGCTGGCGTTCGACGATGCGATGGGCTGCCCTATGGAAACCGCGCTGGCAGCCCTGGAGTGGACCCGGGCAGCGGGAGTCCTCCCGGACGAGGATCAGCTGCACGCCGCTCGCCTGACCAGCGAGACCGCCGCAGCCGTCATCGAGCGCAAGGTCGAGGGGCAGCGGCAATACATCTATTTCGGACCCCGGCTTGATGCGCCCCCGATGGACGTCTTCGAGGGCAAGGTGCTGTTCGACGAGCCCGGCGTGAAGGCGGTCGAGTTCTCGCAGCGGGCCCACGCCCTGGCCCACTTCCTCCGCGCCACCAGCGGCACCGGGGCGCTGCTGGCGATCCTGGGGCGCCGGGCACCCGAAATCCGCCATCTGCGCCGCTGGCTGGGGCCGATCCTCGGTGAACTGGACGTGCCCCGGACGCTGGTGGCGGGCTGGTTCGCGGCCACCGCTGCGGGCTGCCTGCTGCAGGCCACCGACGGCGAGCCCAACTACCGTTACGTCGAAGTCGGTCTCGAGCCGTAGCCGGTTCCCCATGCTCGACGCCGTGCGGGACTTCTTCCGTCACGCCCGCGGGTGTGGCCCTGCCGGCTCCCCCACTCCTGCGCCGCTCCACGTCGCCGCCTGCGCCCTGCTGCTGGAGCTGGCCCACGCCGATGGTGAGTTCAACGACGCCGAACGGGCCCACATCGTCGCGGCCCTGGCGCGACATTTCAGCCTCGATCCAGACACCACCCGCGAGCTGTTGAGCCTGGCCGAAGTGGAACGACAGCACGCCATCGATCATTTCCAGTTCACCCGCCACATCAACGCCCAATACGATCTGGCGCAGAAGATGGTCCTCGCCGAGGTGATGTGGGGCGTGATCCTCGCTGACGGGCAGGTCGCGGAGCACGAAGCCTATCTGGTCCGCAAGCTCGCCAACCTGCTCGAACTGGAGCCCGGCTACCTGGCCCAGGCCCCGGATTAGGTGGCAGTCACTCCCCTGCCGCCGACTGTTGAAGGATGTTGATTCACAATTCCACACCATGTGGAGAGGTGGTGGAGGAACAGGCTGGAGACCAACTTAGGTGTCCACATCGGTCCCACAGAGAACATCGTAACCCGAATAAAGACAGGCGCTTGCGATGTTTTTCCACGCCGGTATCTTGAGTCCACGCGCCGGCTGGAGACGCAGCAGAACCCCCGGTTCTGCAGGCGGGCCACTGGTGAGTCTGAGCGGGAATTCGGGGGAGATGGCCGACGTCGGCAAGGGCTTAGGCTATCAAAGATCCTGGTGATCCCCCGGCTCAGGCAGGCAGGGCCAGTCGCGTGCCCTACCCGCCCCGATGTGGCGCCTCGGGATGCTCCGCGAGAGATCGGTCCGCGACTCGATCCGACTCGCAGCGCTCGCGTTGAAGAACTGGCGAGGATGGCCATCCGGACCAGGGAGCAGCGTGGGAGACGGCCGCCGGGCCCCTGTGCCCGGCGGCCGTTTCGCGTTCCGGCGGTCGCCCCCATTCAGAGCGCCCCCGCCAAGCCCGGCGGCGATCCAGGGTCCACACCGGCCGCAGGGTGATAGATTCCCCGCCAAACAGGTCGCTCGAGGCCAGCGCCTCCGCCATGCTCGCGGCCCGGGCGCTGGCGTTGTCCGCCAGGTGCAGCAGCTCCGCTTCCAGGGTCATGGGCGCCACCGGCGCGCCGAACTCCAATCGACCATGATGCGAGAGCAGCAGATGGAGCAACAGCTGTCGCTCGATTTCCGTCAGGCCGGTTGGGCCCATGCCGGCCAGCCGTTGCTCCAGCATCCTCGCGCCCAGCATGACGTGTCCCAGGGCCATGCCGGCCACGGTGACGCGAAATCCTCCACCCCACTGGTACGCCTCGATCTTTCCGATATCGTGGAGGAGGGCCCCGGTCAGTAGCAGGTCGCGATCCAGCCCGTGTGGATGAAGTTCGGCCATCGCCAACGCGATCCGACCGACCTCGACGGTGTGCAGCAGCAGGCCACCCAGCCGGGCGTGGTGACCGGCGGTACTGGCGGGGCAATCGCCAAAGGCGGTTCGGAATTCGGGATCGGCGAAGAACAGCTCCAGGATCGCCGCGAGCCGCGGCGAGTCCATTTGGAGGCGCCACTGATCCGCCATGCTCCAGCAGGGCCGCCGATCGCCGATGCTCGGCAGGAGCGATTCCCAATCGACCTGGTCCGGCGGGACGACGCTGAAGCGGCCGACTGACAACTGGGGTCGCCGGCGGTAGGAACTCACCGTTCCGGACACCCGCAGTACGGACCCGGGGGTAACGCCGTCCAGTCGGGAGGGCTCCGAGGCCCAGAAGGGTGCAGACGGGATCTGTCCGGCCGCGTTGGCGAGAACCAGCACGGTGTGCGGCGTGTCACCGCCGCGGGACTGAATCTCGACGACCAAGAGAGAGATTTCGACGCGGGTCCCCGGTGGCAGCTCAACCAGGTTCACGGGTTCCTCCGTCGTGATCGCAGCTGGCCGGAGCGCTCGGGGGTGGCTCCGGGGGACCGCCTCCGGGGAAGACCGCGCCCGGAGGAGCGCCACCAGGCTGGTGGCGTATTGAGGACCGGCAAGACCCGCGTCCGTACTTGCAGGGGGGCAATTCCATGGCACCTACGCATCTTCTGGTCCTCGACGCGGATACCGGGCGCCGAGACGGGTTGGTGCAGCTGCTCAAGAATGCCGGCCATCGTCCCACGCTCGCGACGACCCCGGCGGAGGCGTCCCGGGCGCTGGCGGTGCCGGGCCTCGACCTGCTGCTGGTCGCCCTGGCGACGCCGGGGCTCGATCACATGGGGCTCAGGGAGGCGATCGCCCCCGTGGAGCCGGTGGAGCCGGAACCGCTTGATCAGATCGAGCGACGGCACATCGCCCGGACCCTGGACTACACCCGGGGTAACAAGCGCCGCGCAGCACACCTGCTTGGAATCGCCCGCTCGACCCTGCTTGCCAAGGTGCGACGCTATAACCTGGAAGCCTCGGACGCCGACTGATCCCGGAGACCCCGGCCCGTCCTACTGGATCCTGACCCGGCCATACCGGGAAACCACGACTTGGCGCCGCACCGAGCCCCGGACCAGAGTGTAGGTGAGGTTGGCGACCCCCAGCGTGACCCCGCTGGGGGCGAAGCGGATCCGGGCCGGTAGACCCGTGACCGTGACTCCCGGAGCTCCCACCCCTCGATCCCGCCACCGAATCACCGTATCCGCGGGGCCTTCGACCACCCTGATCACCGTTGAGTCCGGTGCCAATAGCAGCAGAGTCACCCGCTCCTCACCCTGGGCGACCAGGCGGGCCCGCACGTAGGCGGCGAGTATGTCTCCGGCGACGCCATCGGTGAGGACCCGATCATGCAGGGCGGCTCCAGTGGGCAGAGCCAGCCCGAGCAGGAGTCCGGCGATGGTCAGGCCGACCAGCAACTCGAGGAGGGTGGCGCCGCGCATGGAGCGAGGATAGCGGCTGCATCCGCCCGGTTGCCAACCCCCAGAACGCATGAAGGTGCCTGGAAGACGCGGGGTCCCGCCCGGGCCTTGCGAGCGCCCGCTTCGCGGGACATACTAGCCCTTCCTCCGCCCCGTGAAAACTGTGACAGCCACTGCCCCCGCGCCCACGCCCCCTGCCGCTCCCGTCGCCGATGCGCTGGGCACGCTGCGGCAGTACGCGGCGCTGGCGCCGTGGAGTCTGCGGGACCTCTCCGCCCTGGCAGGAGCCGTCCTCGAGTCCAGTTCGGTGTTTCCGGTCAACGCGGCCGCGAGCGCGAGGCCCAGCGAGCGGACCATCCGGTTCTACGTCACCCGGAAACTGGTCACTCCCCCCGAGGGGCGCGGTACCGCCGCGACCTATGGGTATCGTCACCTGCTGCAGGTGCTGGCGATCAAGCTGCAGCAGATGGAAGGCGCCACCCTGGAAACGCTGGTGAAGGAACTGAGCGGTCTGGCGGGCGACGTGGTGGAGCGGCGGGTGGCCCACGCGCTGGGAGGCCGGCTGATTCCACCTGATCAGCTGCAACTCTCGCAGCCCGAAGGAGCCCCGCGGGGCAAAGTAGGCCGGGCGCTGCAGGCCTGGGCCGGGGAAGGGGTCGCCCTGGCTCGCCGGGGTCGCGGCCAACTGCTGCGGCGGGTGGCGCTGGGCCCGGGCGCCGAGCTGCTGCTGGACGAGCGCCACCCGCTGTTCGATTCCCTGGAGGATGAAGCCATCGCCAGCCTGCTCAGGCGCGCCCTCGAGGCTCCCCCCGAAAACCGGTAGCTCGCCGCACCCTGGACTTGGTACATTCCGAGCGTCCCCTGCAAGGATTCGGAATGGGTCTCGGCCTGCTTTTCGCACTCGTCGTGATTGGCTTGTGGGTCATGACGGCCTACAACCGATTGATCGCTCTCAAGAATCAGGTCGCCAACTCCTGGAAGCAGATCGATGTCCAGCTCAAGCGCCGGCATGACCTGATTCCCAATCTGGTCAGTGCGGTGAAAGGAGCGATGGACTTCGAGAAGTCCACCCTGGAGGCGGTGATCTCCGCCCGCAATCGGGCCGTTACCGCGTCCGCGGCCAGCGGTGGGGTGGCCCAGGTGGCCAAGGCGGAAGGGGAGCTGACGCAGGCACTGGGACGGCTGTTCGCTCTCTCCGAGAACTATCCCCAGCTCAAGGCCACGGCCAACATTCAGCAGCTGCAGGAAGAGCTGACCACCACCGAGAACAAGGTCGGCTTCGCACGCCAGCTCTACAATGATGTGGCGACCAGCTACAACACCGCCCAGCAGCAATTCCCCACCAACCTGGTCGCCGGGCTGGCCAAGGCATCTCCGGCCGAGTTGTGGGCGATCGAGGACGCCGCCGAGCGGGCGGTACCGAACGTAGACTTGAAGATGGGCTGAACTTGAGGTGAGTACCGGGTACCGAGTACCTAGTGCTGAGTACTGTTACCCGGTACTTCTGGCTCCATGACTGAACCTCAGAATCTCTTCGAGCAGCAGGAATCCAACCGCCGCCGTTCGTTCTGGCTGACCGTCGGGTTCGTGCTGTTCTTTGCCTGGGTGGGCTTCGGCGGTGACCTCGCCTGGTACCTGATGTCGCGCGGCCCTGCTGAGCCTGGTGGGCCAGTACCCTCGCCCCACACCATCCCCCTGGTCGGGTTCGTCGCCACCCTGCTGGCCGGCGGCATCTGCTGGTACTCCTGGAAGCAGGGCCCCGACCGGGTGCTGTGGGCCACTGGCGCCAAGGAAATTTTCGAGCCGACCAGCGACGCCGAGCAGCGGCTCATCAACGTGGTGGAGGAGATGGCGATCGCCTCGGGGCAGCCACGGCCGCGGATCTTCGTGGTCCCCGATTCCGACCCCAACGCCTTCGCGACCGGGATCGACCCGGCCCACGCCTGTGTGGCGGTGACCGAGGGTCTGCTCCGGACCCTCGGCCGGGACCAGCTGCAGGGGGTGATCGCACACGAGATGGCCCACGTCCAGAACCTCGATATCCGGCTGATGACTCTGCTGGCGGCGATGGTGGGCGCCATCGCCCTGATGTCGGACGGGATGGGCCGCTTGGTGCGCTACGGCAACGTGGGGCGGTTCTCCAGTAGTGGCGGCGGCAGTGGCAGCAGTCGCGGCAAGGGCGGGATGCCGCTGGCCCTGGTGGTCCTGGTCTTCTGGCTGATCACCCTGCTGCTGGCGCCGCTGGTTTCCCGCCTCCTGGCCATGGCGGTGAGCCGCAAGCGGGAGTATCTGGCCGATGCGACCGGAGTCCAGTTCACCCGGAATCCGCTGGCGCTGGCCGGCGCGCTGGAAAAGCTCGAGGCCGCCGCGGAGCCGACTCACACCATCACCCGGGGGGCGGCGCACCTCTGCATTGTGGACCCCTCCGGTGGCGCCCTGTCTGCCCAGGAGGGCGCCGTGGGAGACATCTTCGGCAGTCATCCCCCGATCCGACAACGAATCATCCGGCTGAAGGGCATGGCGTATCAGTGGGCCAAGCAGACCGGAGCCCAGACGGGAGCCTGAGTAGCTGCCCGCTGGCGCTCGGGCTCGCACCGTGTAGTCTATCCCCCGTGACACTTCGTTCCTGGTTCCTGGTCGCCGGCCTCACCATTGTGGTGGTGGGTGCCGGCCTTTCCGTCCTGCTCGCGACTCGGGCGGTACTGCGGCGCCGGCTGCGCCGCTGGGCCAAGAACGTGCTGTGGCAGTTCCGGGCCCGGACCGACCGCTACAAGCTGGTGGCGCGGGACCGGATCCGGGAAGCGCTGTTGCAAGACGAGGCCATCGCCACCGCTTGCCGGGCTCACGGGCAGGCCCACCGACTCGGCGAAGCAGCTGTCCGCCGGCTGGTCAACGAGTACATCGACGAGATCGTCCCGTTCTTCAACGTCCTGTCCTACTACAAGATCGGTTACAATCTCAGTCGTCTCCTCATCAACCTGCTGTACAAGGCCACCATCGAGTACCGGGACCAGGAGGCCCTGGACCGGATTCCCCGCCGCGATGTCGTGGTCTACCTGATGAACCACCGCAGCAACGCTGACTACGTGGTACTGGCC
>CALMOP010000007.1 GCA_937871775.1 uncultured Gemmatimonadota bacterium
AATACACGGCGACCAGCGTATCGAACGCGCGGCGACGCACCTCCGGATCGGCGCCGGCCGCCGCTTCGACCACCGAGATGCGGGTGGTGGGAAACACCCTTCGAGCTCCATCCGACGGCGAGGTCATGCTTCAATAGTGCAGCCGGAAGGCCGCCCGCTTCAAGGCTCCGTTCCGGGGCCCACGGGCGGGTGTATACTTATTCCCGTCCAAACTCGAGGATCCCGATCGCATGACCACAGCCACGAGCGGCGCCCCGGCCATGTTTGGACCGGATTCGGCGCTTGCCCGCGCACCCGAGATCGCCCGGGAGAGCGCTGTCTTCCGGGAGGTGCTGACCGAGATCGGCCGGGTGATTGTTGGCCAGCACACGCTGCTGGAGCGGCTGCTCATCGGGCTCCTCGCCGACGGCCACCTGCTGCTCGAAGGCCTTCCCGGACTGGCCAAGACCCTGGCGGTCCGGACCCTCGCGGCCACCATCGACTGCGACTGCCGCCGGGTGCAGTTCACCCCCGACCTGCTCCCGTCCGATCTGATCGGCACCCTGATCTACAATCAGCGGGCCGGCGATTTCACGGTCCAGAAGGGCCCGATCTTCACCAACATCCTGCTGGCCGACGAGGTGAACCGCGCGCCGGCCAAGGTGCAGAGCGCGTTGCTCGAGTCGATGCAGGAAAAACAGGTGACGATCGGCAGTGAGACCCACCGCTTCCATCCCCTGTTCCTGGTACTGGCCACCCAGAACCCCCTGGAACACGAGGGAACCTATCCGCTCCCCGAGGCCCAGGTGGACCGCTTCCTCTTCAAGCTGCTGGTGACCTATCCCAGCCGCTCGGAGGAGCGCGAGATCATCAATCGGATGACCGATGAGCAGGAACCCACCACCCGGGTGGTGCTGCACCCCGACCAGGTCCTCAGCGCCCGGGACCTGGTGCGCGGCCTCTATGTGGACGGTCGGATCAAGGAGTACGTGCTCGACCTGATCGCTGCGACCCGGGAACCGGCCCGGTGGCAGCTGCCCGACCTGGTCCCCCTGATCCAGTTCGGGGCCTCGCCGCGGGGCAGCATCAATCTGGTCAAGGCCGCCAAGGCCCATGCCTTCCTTGCCGGTCGCGCCTACGTGCTGCCGGAGGACGTGAAGGCCATGGCCCACGACACCCTGCGCCACCGGCTGATCCCCACCTACCAGGCCGAAGCCGACAGCGTCAACCCCGACCAGCTGGTGGACCGGATCCTGGCCGCCGTTCCGGTGCCGTGACCCCCGCCGAGCTGCTCCGGGAGGTGAAGCGCATCGAGCTCACCACCCGGGAGCTGGTGCGGGACCTGGTCGCCGGGGACTACGCCAGCGTCTTCCGCGGCCGCGGGATGGAGTTCGCGGAGGTCCGCGAGTATCTCCCCGGCGATGACGTCCGGACCATCGACTGGAGCGTCACCGCCCGCCTGGGCACCCCCTACGTCAAACGATTCCAGGAAGAGCGCCAGCTGACGCTGTTACTGCTGGTGGATGTCAGCGCCTCCGGCGGATTCGGTTCTGCCGGCCGGACCCGGCGCCAGTTGATCGCCGAGCTGACCGCGGTGCTGGGCTTCGCCTCGACCCGGCACCGCGACCGGGTGGGCGCGGCCTTCTATTCCGACCGGGTCGAGTGGTTCCTGCCGCCCCGGAGCGGCCGCCGCCAGGCGGTCAGGATCGTGGACCAGGTCCTGGCCTACCAGCCCGAGGATCGCGCCACCGACCTGCCCCGGGCCCTGCAGTACCTCGATCCCCTGCTCCGCCGCCACGCGGCCGTGGTGGTGCTGTCCGATTTCCTGGATCAACCGCAGTGGCCGGCGCTCGACCGGCTGGCCTGGCAGCATGACGTCATGGCGCTGCAGATCACCGACCCCCGCGAACGCGAGCTTCCGGCGGTCGGCCTCGTCACCCTGTGGGACCCGGAGTCGGGAGACTGGGCGGTGATCGACGCCGATGACATCGCGGTGCGGCAACGGTTCGTCGCCGAGCGGACCGCGTTCGACACCGCCTTCAGCAGCTTCTGCAACACCCGGGGCATCGACCTGCTCCGGCTGGACACCGACCGCCCCTACGGCGAACGGCTTGCCGCCTTCTTCAGCCGCCGGGAGCACCGCTGGGCCTGATGCGCCGCGTCCTCCCGGGCAGCCTCGTCGGCTCCATCCTCGCCGGGCTCGCCGCCGTCTTGCAGGGTCAGACCATGGAGGTACGGCCGGAGCCGGCTCGGGCCACCCTGGGGAATCCGGTCACCCTGCGCGTTAGCGTGCGGCTCCCGCCCGGCATGCAGCTGATCGACGTCAGTCCTCACCTCCTGGTCCCCCCGCCACGCGGCATCCGGATCCTGCGGAGCGACTCGCTCAGCCCGCGTGGCAAGGGCGAGTACACCGCCACCGCCACGGTGGCGTTCTACCGGATCGGCCCTCAGCCGGTCCCGACTCTGGCGCTGTTGTACCGCACCGGGCCTGGCGCACCGCCCGACACGTTGCTGCATCTGCCGGTGTCGGTCGAGATCACCTCGATGGTCCCGGCGGGCAACCCCCAGCTCAAGGACATCAAGCCGTTGCAGCCGGTCGGCGGCCCCATCTGGGGGCCGGCGGTCGGGCTGCTCGCGCTGGTCGGGGCCGCAGTGGGCTGGCTCTTCTATCGAAGTCGGGCCACGATCACGGTGCCGATCCCGCTGGTCAGCGGCCCCAGCGGGCCGTTCGAGATCGCGCTGGCCCGTCTCGACCAGCTGGCCGCGGCAGTCCGGGCCAGTGGCAACGGGATCGAGCCGCTCTACGACGGCCTCGCCGACACCATCCGCGACTGTCTCGCCGGAACCGGAGCCATCCCGCATCAGGGCCTGACGACGACTGAGCTGGGACAGGCCCTCCCGCAAGCGTACGCCGCGACGGGCCAGCGGGCCGTTTGCGAGGCCATTCTCGGAATGGCGGACCTGGTCAAGTTCGCCCGGTGCCGGCCCCCGCACACCGAGGCCGAGCACAGCCTGATTGCGGCTCGCGCCCTGATCCACGGCTGGCAGATCGCCGCGCTGGAGTCCGACGATGCGGTTCGCTGATCCCGCCTGGCTGCTGGCGCTGCTGCTGCCCGCCTGGCTGGGCTGGCGCTGGTGGCAGGCTCGGCGCCAGCCACCGGAGTACCGGATCGCATTTCCCACCCTTCGATTCGCGACTGCCGCACCGGGATCGCTCAGGGCCCGCTGGCACCGGGTGCCCGCGCTGGTGGGAGGCACTGCCCTGCTTTTGCTGGTCATCGCGCTGGCCCGTCCCCAGGTGCCCGGCGACTCCGAGCCGACTCGGGTCAAGTCCCGCAACATCATGGTGGCCCTGGACATTTCCAGCAGCATGAAGGCGACCGACTTCCAGCCGGGCAATCGGCTGCAGGTGGCCCGCGACGTGTTGCGGGAATTCGTGAAGCGGCGCCAGGGCGACCTGGTCGGCATGGTGATCTTCGCGGGACGGGCCTTCCTGCAGGCGCCCCTCACCACCGACCTGAGCGTCCTCGATCGGCTGGCCGAACAGGCCGACATCGGACAGTTGCCCGACGGCACCGCCATCGGGACCGCCCTGACGCTGAGCCTCAATCAGCTGAAGAACCTGCCCCGCAACACTTCGGCGGTGGTGCTGATCACCGATGGAGCCAACAACGCCGGGGACGTGTCCCCGGCCCAGGCCGCCGAGGCCGCACGGGCACTCGGGATCCGGGTGCACGCGATCGGCCTCAGTTCAGCGGACACCTTCCAGGTGGCACTCAACGGGGTATGGAGTGTCCGGAACATCAATGCCCGGCTCTCCGGCAAGGACGAGGCGGTGCTCAAGGACATCGCCATCCGGACCGGCGGCCAGTTCTACAAGGCCACCGATCCGGACATGCTGGCCCAGGTGCTCAGGGAGATCGACCCGCTGGAACGGATCGAAGTGGAGGTGCGCGAGACCCGGGAGTGGCACGATCTCTTCCCCATGCTGGTCGGCGGCGGCCTCGCGCTGCTGCTGCTCGAACTGCTGCTCACTTCGACCTGGTTGCGGCCGCTCCCATGAACCTGTTTGGGGACCCCGCCGCCCTGCTGCTCCTGGGCGTGTTGCCGGCCTCGTGGCTGGTCGCTCGGCACGCCGCCCGGCAGCGCCGCCTGACACTGCGCCGCTTCGGCGACCCGGCTCTGCTCGGGCGGAGTTCACTGCTCCCCGGGGCCACCCCGCCCCGTGCCCTCCTCACCTGGCTCGCCCTGGCGCTGGTGGTCTTCGCGCTGGCTCGACCGGAGTGGGGTCGTGAGCCCAGGCTGCTCGCCCGGACCGGGCGAGACCTGGTCGTCGCGCTCGACCTGTCCCGTTCCATGCGGGTCACCGACGTGGGAACCCAGCGGTTGCGGGCGGCCAAACTCCTCGCCTGGCACCTCGCCGCGGCGCGGGCCGGCGACCGAATCGGACTGGTCATCTTCGGTGGCGCGGGGTTTCTGCAGCTGCCGCCCACCTCGGACCTGGGCACCTTCCAGCTGTTCCTCGATGCGGCCTCCTTCGATGATGTAGGCGACCCCGGGACCGACCTCGGCGCCGCGCTGCGAGTGGCCGAACGCACCCTGCGCCGGGAAGGCACCGCCCTGGGATCGCGGGCCATCCTGCTGCTCAGCGATGGCGAGCGCTCCGAGGGTCCGCTCCCACCGGTCCTCGAGCTGTTGCGGCGGTCCCGGCTGCCGGTCTTCGCGGTCGGCATCGGCACCCCGGAGGGCGGGCGGGTCCCGGCCGACTCCGGGTCCCCGCTCGGCGCCTGGCATGTCGACAACATTGGCCGGCCGGTGGTCTCTCGCCTCGACCAGGAAGTGCTCCAGCAACTGGCCGACGCTTCCGGCGGCGCCTACGCCCGCTGGGACGATGTCGCTGCCCTGGACCGCCTGTCCCAGGCCCTGGCGGGTCTCGAGGCCCGGGTCCTGGCATCGGAACCGAAGCAGGATCCCACCGAGCGGTACCAGTGGCCTCTGGGCCTGGGCCTCCTGCTGCTGCTGACCGACCGCTGGCGCCGCCGGGCTCGAGCATCGCAAGGCGGGCACCGACTTCCGATCGCCGCCGCCGCTGCAGTCGCGGGCCTGCTCTCCTGCCGCGCTGCCGGGCGAGAGGCGCTCCGGGGCAGCCAGCTGTATGAACAGGGCAAGTACCTCGAAGCCTTCGAAGCCTATCAGACGGTGCTGCGCCAGCAGGGTGGCCCGGCGCTCCGCTATAACTCGGGCAATGCGCTCTACCGGATGCGGCAGTACTCCGAAGCCGCCAAGACCTGGCGCGATGCCACCCAGAGCGCTCCCGACCGGCTGCGGGAGCGGGCCTACTTCAACATGGGGAACGCCTTCGTTCGCGCCGGCGAAGACGCCAATGCCCTGAGCGGCTACCTCGAGCGCGCGGTCGACGCCTACGAAGAAGCCCTGCGGCTCGATCCCACCGATCAGGACGCGAAGTGGAACCTGGAGATCGCGCTCGCCCGTCGGGGGGACGTGGACGAGGAAGGATCCCGGGGGCGGAACGGCCGGGCCCAGTATGGCCGGGGTGGCCATGAGGAAGGCTACGAGGCCAGCCGGGAGACCGCCGTGGGGGCGATGGCGGGCGGCGGCCAGGGTGGCGACGAGGGCGAATCGG
>CALMOP010000008.1 GCA_937871775.1 uncultured Gemmatimonadota bacterium
GTAGGCGTCGCCGGGGCCCTGCATCGCGGCGCCGAGCAGGGGGGCCCAGGCCTGGGCATGAGAGTCACCCCAGATGGCGAGCGACGGCCGGTGCTGGGGGGCTCCAACCCTGCAGTGGGAGAACCATGGCAGGCCGACCCACTCGGGTCCCGGCTCCTCACAACCCTCACTGGCATGGGCCCGGTCCTCAATGATCGCCCGGGCCCGCTGCTCCGCCGCGGTCCTGGGTCCCCACTTCCCATAGGCCCCGACCGAGAGCGAGAACAGCAGCAGCATCGCCATGACGCCGAGCCCGACCCGGATGGTGCGCCAGGGGGGTGTGCTGGCCTGCCAGTCTCGACGGTAGAACGGCCGCTCGACCCAGCGCAGCGAGAGCGCCGCGAGGCCCAGGGCGGCCACCGTGAGTCCGAGGTCGGGCCCCAGGCGCCGCTCTCCGAGGCGCAGGTAGCGCCCAAAGGCCAGCAGCGGCCAGTGCCAGAGATACCAGCCGTAGGCGCACAGGCCGATCCCCACCGGAAGGCGCGCCCCGAGCAGTTGCGCGAGCAGCGACGCGGGAGCCTGCCCGTTCCCCAGGATGACCAGGGCCGTCCCCATGACCGGGAGCAGGGCAGCCCACCCGGGGTACGGGGAGGTGCGAGTCAGGCTGGCGCAGCCGACCAGAATGAGTATCAGCCCGACGATGGCTCCCACCGCGCCCACCGGCGGCACCCGCCGTCCAGCCCCCGCGGGCTGGAGCGCGAGCAGGGCGCCGACGCCGAGTTCCCACGCCCGCGACGGAGCCAGGAAGAAGGCGGCAGTCGGCCGGTTGCGCAGCTGCATCAGGTTCAGCGCAAATGATGCCACGACGAGTGCCCCGAGCACCCGGCGACTCCATGACGCCCGATCACCGGCCCCGCTCATTCGCGCGATGGTCAGCAGCAGCAGCGGCCACACCAGGTAGAACTGTTCCTCGACCGAGAGGCTCCACAGGTGCAGCAGCGGCTTGGGTTCGGCCCCCAGTTCGAAGTAACCACCGCCGGTGGCGTAGAAGTACTGGTTGACGGAGATGAGGACCGTCGTCGCCGCCGACTTGGCCAGCGACCCCAGCTCGCCCAGCCTGGGGTAGATCGCGAGGCCGAAGAGCAGGCTCGCCACCAGGACCACCGCCAGCGCCGGCAGCAGCCGCCGGATGCGGCGAGCATAGAACGCGCTGAGGGAGATCGAGCCGCGCGCGGAGAGCTCGCGGTCGAGCAGGCCAGTGATCAGGAAGCCCGAAATGACGAAGAAGACGTCCACCCCGATGAAGCCCCCGGGGACCCACGGGACGCCCGCGTGATAGGCGACGACGCTGAGGACGGCGACGGCCCGGAGCCCGTCGACGTCCGGCCGATACGCCAGGCGGGGGGGTGCGGGCTTGCTCATGTCGGTTCCGGGGAAGGGAAGGGAAGACCACGGGAAAACAACGGTGAGACACCGGGAAGACTACGGTGAGACACCGGTGAAACAACGGTGAGACAGCGGGAAACCATCGGGAGGGTATCGGTGTTCCCGTTGTCTTCCCGATGTCTCACCGATGTCTTCCCGTGGTTTCACCGTTGTCTCACCGGTGTCTCCCGCTGTCCTACTTCCCCACCCTTGCCTGCAACTCCTCCAGCCAGTTCTCCGCCACGATGAGCTCGCTGGTTTCCGTGGTGGTGCCTTCTCGGACCATCAGGAAGCGGCGGTCGTCGGGGGTAATGGCATAGGAGGGCAGTGCGCCATTCAGCTGCAGTCCGGTGGTGGTGAACAGTACCGTCTGCCGCCCCAGCGAGAACGCCGGTCCGGGCCGCACCTCGGCCGCGATCAGCTCATTCCGGGCGTTGACATAGTACAACTCGCGCCCGCTGTGGGACCACACTGGCTCGCGGCCTCCGGCGGTCGAGGCCTGCCACCGCGCCGTGGCCACCTCGGGGAAGGGGCGCACGTAGATCTCCGAGGTACCCGATTCGTCCGAGGCATACGCCAGCCAGCGTCCGTCGGGGGAGAGCGCGGGAGACAACTCCTGGGCGGGTCCGGTCACCAGCGACACCAGGGTGGAGTCTCCCTGGCGGACACCGAAGATGTCCCCATTGCCCTGGTCGGACGCGACCCGGCGCAGGATCAGCCACTTGCCGTCGCTGGATTGCAGAATCTGGCCGAACTGCAATGCCGTGGCGAGCAGCCGCTCGGCCGGGCCAGTGCCATCGGCGTGCCTGATGTAGGGGATGCCTCCCCCATTGCCGGGGTCGACCAGGTACACCACCGAGCGCCCATCCGCCGACCAGGCCGGCCGGATCTGGGAGCTGTCGCCGAAGGTGATCCGCGAGAAGGGGCCCGCCGGGAGCTGCTTGACCCAGACGTCGCTCTTCGACTCATGCTGCAGTGCCACCACCACCGCCTTGCCGTCGGGTGAGAGCCCCATGGCGGTGACTACGCCCGGCAGTTTCCAGCCGGTGTCCACCGGCGACAACCGGCCGTCGCGTTCTGCCCAGACCATGGTCCGCGACGCCTCCGACGCGCCGGTGGTATAGACCATGGTGCCCGCCTTGGACAGCCCCAGATCCACCCCGAAGCCAGCCTGCCGGACCTCCAGCCCCTCCGCCATGGCGATGGGCGGGCCGGTGACGGTGAGGCTGCGGAGACTGAAAGGCACGGCGAGCAGCTTGCCGTCCGCGGTCACCACCAGCAGGTGACCGGTTGCGGCGTAGCGCGCGAACACCCCGCGCATGACCACGTGGGCCTCGCCCCTGGGCAGCTTCATCGCCATGAGGTCGAACTCGCCCGCCCCCTGTCCGGCGTGCCGCAGCCGGAACACCAGCCCCTTCGCCCCGGGCAGGACCAGCGGCCATTCGCTGCCGATCTCGTGCCCGGCGCTGGACATGTGGTAGACCGGTTCGAGGCTTCCTCCCGTGGCACGGATCCGGGCGATCCCTGAATCGGTTTCGACGTAGATGTAGCCGTCGGGACCCCAGTCCGCGGCCGTGGAGTTGATGCTGTCCGACAGGGTGAGCGGCGGGCCGCCCTGCAGCGAGAGCACCCGCACGCTTGTGCCACCCTTGAGAAACCCGAGTTGCCGGCCATCGGGAGAGAAGAAGGGGCTGGCCCCGCCCTCGGTACCCGGAATCGGCACGCCGCGCAGCTGATCATGCTGCCGGAGCCAGAGGACGGTGCCGCTCTGGCCCGGGCCGAGGTACACCATCTTGGTGCCGTCGGGCGAGATGGCGATCCGGTTGCCGCTGGTGGGGAGTGGCTTCAACTGCTCGGCGGGCCGGAGAAAGAGGCTGTACCGGTTGACCAGCGCCACCGGGCCCGGCCGCATCCAGCCCCACGCCGCGGCGATCGCCAGGAGGCCGGACAGCGCCCCGAGCAGCAGGGTGCTCCGGGCCGGGATCGCTGGTCGGGTCCCTGGGACTGAAGCCTCGGTCGCCGGCCGCGCCACCGAGAAGGCGGGATCGGTCAGCGCCCGCTGGAAGGCCTCGGCGCTGGCGAAGCGATCGGCGGGGAGCTTGGCCAGGGCCTGGTGCACCGCCGCCTCGATCTGTGGCGGGACGGTGCTGCGCCGGGCGGTGAGCCGCTCGGGGGTCTTGGTGACCACCGCCGCGATCACCGCCTGTACGGTGGGGCCGGTGTGAGGCGGTTCGCCGGCCAGCATCTCGTACAGCAGGCAACCCAGCGAGTAGACGTCGCTCCGGGCATCCAGCAGCCGGTCGCCGGTGGCCTGCTCGGGGCTCATGTAGCCGGGGGTGCCGAGCGAAAGCCCGGTCTCGGTCATGCGATGGCCGCCGGCGTGACTTACCGCCAGCGCGATCCCGAAGTCCGCCACCAGGGCCTGGCCCTCGTGCAGCAGGATGTTCTCCGGCTTGATGTCGCGGTGGATGACGCCGTGGCGATGGGCGTAATCGAGGGCGCTGGCGATCTCGGTGGCGATCCGCACCGCATCGGTGACCGGCAGCTGCTTCTCCCGGTTGAGCCGGTCCCGCAGCGACTCGCCCTCGATGAACGGCATGACATAGAAAAGGAAGCTGTCTGCCTGACCGGAATCGAACAGCGGCAGGATGTGGGGGTGCTGCAGCGCCGCGGTGGTCTTGATCTCCGCCAGGAACCGGTCGGCCCCGATCACCGCGGCCAGCTCGGGCCGCAGCACCTTGAGAGCGACCTTGCGGTCGTGCCGCAGGTCGCGGGCGAGATACACCGTGGCCATGCCGCCCTGCCCCAGCTCACCCTCCAGGGCGTAGCGGTCGGCGAGGGCGGCGGTCAGGCGGTCGAGGGGAGTAGACATGGACAGGGAAGATGGAGGCGAAAAGGCGAGAAGGCGAGGAGGGACGGGGAACAGGGGACTGCCTTGAAGGGACCTCCCGCGTCAGTCATTGCGAGGGGGCGAAGCCCCCGAAGCAATCCGGTTGGAACAGGCAACGTGCTCGAGGGGTCCGGCTCGGGCCTGACGGGATTGCTTCGCGCCCTGCGGGCGCTCGCAATGACTGCTGTTCCCGTTCCCCGTTCCCTGTTCCCCGTTCCCTTCTATTACCGCCTCCCTCCCGCGCTCACGTTGTCGAACCAGTTGAGGGTCACGTACAGCGACTGCTCGGTTCCCTGCACCGGCTGCAGCATCAGGAACTGCTGCCCGTCCCGGGTGACGTCGTAGTTGGTCGATTGATTGCTCAATTGGACATAGGGCCCGGAGAAGAGCCGGGTCCTGGTGCCGACCTCGAAGCCCGGTTGGGTGCGGACCGCGGCCGCCATCATCTGCTCGCCATTGCGGTAGAAGATTTCCCGGCCGGTGCCGGCCCACTTCGGCTCCGTGCCGCCCTCCAGGGATATCTGCCACTTGCCGCCGGGTCCGGGATAGGGGCGCACGTAGACTTCGCCCCGGCCCGACTCATCGGAGGCGTACGCGATCCAGTGGCCATCCGGCGAGAGGGACGGGTCCCAATTGTGGAAGGCGCCGGCCACCAGTTGCTGGAACTTCCGATCGGCGTCGAGACTGAGTTGTCCGATCTCCGCCTTCGCTCCGGCCCGCGGGAAGCCGTGGTACACCAGGCTCTGCCCGCCGGGCCCGAAGGCGTAGGGCCACCATCGGCCCGGGGCAGTGAGCAGCCGTTCCGGAGCGCCGCTGCCGTCCGCCGGGATCCAGTAGATGCTGGTGGTCGAATCGTCGACCGTCCGCGAGTAGGCGACCCGCCGGCCGTCGGGGGTCCACAGCGGCCAGGCGGCGGTGGTGTCGAAGGTGAGCCTGGTGCGGGAGTGCTGCGCCAGGTCCAGCACCCAGATGTCCTGGGTGTTGAGGTTGTTATCAGCGTAGCGGGACACCGCCACCCGCCGGCCGTCGGGCGAAAGCCGCGGGGCCTCGTAATAGCCGGTATCCGACCCGGTCTCTCTGGCGGCGCCGCCCCGGTCCACCAGAACCAGCCGGTTCCCCGCCGCCGGGGAGGCCTGGAAGGCGAACTGGCCGGAGCGGGACAC
>CALMOP010000009.1 GCA_937871775.1 uncultured Gemmatimonadota bacterium
GCATCCAGCGGATTCGGCTGGAGTAGCAGTCGGCTAGGGGCGCCAGACAGGGGGGCGGCGGACCGTGGGTCCGCCGCCCCCTGTCGTTTCGGGGCTGATTCAGCGTCACCACGAATGTGGCGGAACTGGCAGCTCACTATTCCCTGCGAAGCTCACCGAACAGCAACGGCTGATCACTGACGGCCGATGGCCGACGGCTCACCGCAACCCGAAGACAAAGACCATCGGGCCCGACGCGACCGCAATCGACTGGTGACCGTCGACGACGAAGCTGATCGGATTGCCGGTGACGTCCCCTCCCGTTTGAAATTGCCACCGCGGCTCGCCAGTGCGCGCGTCCAGAGCAAAGACGTTGCCCTCGCTGGCCCCGCCGAAGACCAAGCCTCCCGCCGTGGAGAGGAGACCACTCCAGGTTCCCAACGGCAGGGCGAACTCCCACTTTCGCGCGCCGGTCAGGCCATCAAGGGCCCGGATTGCACCCCACGACTCCTCGCCGTCGACCGGCTGTTGGCCGCCCCCCATGAAGGCGGTGCCACGCTTGAACTCCACCGGACTCTTGTAATAAACAGATCCGCGCTCTTGCGCGGCCACGTAGAACTGGTGGCGCACCGGGTCGTACGCCGGGCTGTGCCAATTGCTTCCACCTTCAAGGCTGGGGTACACTGTGGTGCCGCCTTCTGAGGGCTCGGAGCCGGGGCGGACCACTGGTCGGCCGGCAGGCGTGAGTCCTTCAGCCCAATTCTGCCGCACGTACGGCTCTCCCCGCAGGAACTCGCCCGTCACCCGGTCGAGGACGTAGTAGAATCCGTTGCGGTTGGCCATCGCCACGAGCTTCCGGGTCCGGCCTCCGACCATCCGTTCAAACAGGACCGGGACCTGACAGGCATCCCAGTCATGGGTGTCATGCGGAGTAAACTGGAAGTACCAGCGGAGCCGCCCCGTGCTCGCGTCGAGCGCCACCAGTGAAGCGGTGTACAGGTTGTCACCGGGCCGGCCATCGCCATTCCAGTCCGGGGCGGGATTGCCGATGCCCCAGTACAGGAGGTTGAGCTCTGGGTCAAATGAGCCCGGGACCCAGGTCGAGCCTCCCCCCGTCCTCCAGCTTTCCCCGGCCCAGGTTTCCGCGCCGGGCTCACCCGGCTCAGGCACGGTGTAGAAGCGCCACTGCCTTTCGCCGGTGCGGGCGTCATACGCGTCCAGGAAGCCACGGATGCCGGCTTCTCCCCCGCTGATACCGATGATCACCTTGCCATCGAGGACCAGCGGCGCTCCGGTGCTGGCGTACCCGTCGGCATTCTCTGCCAGCTTGACCCGCCACCGGAGCGCCCCGTTGCGTGCGTCCAGCGCGACCAGGTGGGCATCCAGGGTGGCGACGAATACCGTGCTGTCGAGAATGGCCACACCACGGTTGGTCCGGTCGAAGCCCAAGGTCTTCACTTCGGCCGGCAGCTTCGGATCCCAGCGCCACAGCGGGCGCCCGGTGCGTACATCGAGGGCGGTCACCGTGCTCGGCGGCTCGGTGAGATACATGATGCCATCCGCCACGATCGGAGTAGCCTGTATGGCGCCCGCGGCCTTCGCGCGGTACGACCAGAGCGTCCGCAGACCGGCAACGTTGATCGGCGTGAGCTCGGCGAGTCGCGAGTGCCGTTGTGCGGAATAGCCCCCCGAATAGGTCAGCCAGTTGCCGGGGTCCTTGGCGGAAGCTCGGAGCCTGGGGTAGGGCACACTTTGAGCCTGAGCGATCGATACCGTCAGGAGGAGGACGCCGAATAGGGACGGTTTCATGGCAGTCCTCTGAGACTCGCGAGATAGGCGACGAGATCCTCCAGTGCCTCGTCGTCCAGCCACGCGTAGCTCGGCATCAGGCTCTCCTGAGGGCGCCGATTGACGCGGCGGAGCGTGGACTTCAGGACAGAATGGAACCGGCCGTCGGCATCGCGGAGCTGTATGCTGAAGGCGTCTTCGTTCACCCGCACGCCCCGGATCGCTGGTCCGACCCTGGGCTGGACCTCGACCACCAGGTAGGGCAGATATCCGGTTACGTACCAGCGGCTGAACGGATCCTCGGGGGGTTGGGCGGCGGCGGGGTCGCGCAACGCCAGGCGCAGGTAGGCGGCTCCGCGACGGGCCCCGACGGCGCTCAACTCCGGCCCGAGGCTACCACCCCACCCGGCCACCACGTGGCACCGCAGGCAGCCAGCGTCCCCGTGGAACAGGGCCTCACCCCGGACCGGGTCGCCGGAGAGAGACTCGGGCGGCACCCGCCCCAGCAAGCGCACGTAGCCGGCCACCAGCCGCTGGTCCGCATCGCTCAAGTGCCATTGGGCCTGCATCGCGGTGCCCGGGATCCCGTCCCGGATCACGCCGACCAGCGCCGAGTCGTCACTCGCGTGCACCAGTTGCGCGCGGGCGAGGACGGCCCCGGTCCCACCCCGGCCGCCGATTCCGTGGCATCGCACGCAGTTGTCCTGGAAGATGCGTCGACCGAGCGCCTGTGTCTGAGCGGAATCGGACACTTGACCCGAGTCGGGCATCTGCGCCGCGAGCGCCGTGCCGCTCAACAGGAGTGCCAGACCGGGGAGAAGCCGTACCATGGGCACCCCTCGCGTTCCTCAGAGGTGGTTCGGGATAGCGGGTCCGGACCAGTCTACAGGCCGGATCCGCCAGCGCAACTGCACAACCCTGACGTCCGAGGGTGCCTGGAGACCGAGGGGCTCCGACTCCACGGTCTTGTGGACTCGGAGAAGCGCGAAGTTTCCACTCCTCAGCCTCCCGAGAGCCTTCGGTTCAAGGGCACCGTGGCGCTCACGCATCTCGTACTTATCCCGGACTCTGCTGCTCCACCGACCGATTCGCATGTCCATAATGCGCCGTGATTCGTCGATGCCGCCACTCGACAATCGCAGGGGCGGGGCACAGCGGGGTGTCTATATTGCGGCAGGCGCCCGTGGCGGAATGGCAGACGCGCCAGGCTTAGGACCTGGTGGAGCAATCCGTGGGGGTTCGAGTCCCTCCGGGCGCATGGAGGGATGGAAGGAGCCGCAGGGCTCGACCCATCGACTGCGAATCATCACCTGCCGGCACCATATGTGCAAACCATTGTCAGTCAACAAGATATGGCACTTTGCCGAGGCGGGACGGAGCCGGGGTCGGGGGAGCCGGAATTTGGGGACGCCCCAGGCACCCCACCGATCGGCACAAGTATCTGCAGCAGCAGGAGTTCAATTGACCCCCGTACGCGCCTCGGGGTAGATTGCCGCCCATGTCGGACATCTCCGTCGTGAAAACCAGGGAAGACGTGGCCTCGAAATCGCTCCAGGTCACTGTGCCGCTGGACCGGGTCCAGCTGGCCGAGACCCAGGCGATCCGCTACTACGGCAAGCACGCCAAGCTGCCGGGGTTTCGGCCGGGTCATGCGCCGGAGGCGGTGGTTCGGCGCAAGTTTGGGGAGGCCATTCGGCAGACGGTTCTGGAGGAGCTGATCCGGGAAAGCTGGGACCTGGCGATCAAGGCCGAGGACCTCAAGCCGATCGCCGAACCTCACATCCACGACCTGAAGTTCGAGACCGGCCAGCCGCTTGAATTCGAGTTCCACGTGGAGGTCCGCCCGGATGTGCAGTTGGGCCGGACCGGTGGTTTCACGGTCAAGCGGACGGTGCCACCGGTCAAGGATGAGGATGTCGCGGAGCGGCTCCGGAATCTTCAGGAGCGAAAGGCGACCTGGTTGCCGGTCGAGGGAGAACGGCCGGCGCCGGGGCAGTTGGTTCGGCTGGACGTCGCCCCCTTCGAGGGCGACACGCCTGGGTCCGCGCAGCCGTACACCGTGGTGCTCGGTGAGGGGCGGACCCTGCCGGAAGTCGAGGAGCGGGTGATGGGGATGCTGCCCGGGGAAACCCTCGATACCGAGGTCCGCTTCCCGGATGACCACGCCGAGGAGAGCCGGCGGGGGCAGTCACGGCGGGTGCGGCTGACCCTGCATGAAGTGAAGCGGCAGGAGCTGCCGGCGCTGGATGATGGCTTTGCGCGCGAAGTCGGCGACTTCGAGAGCCTGGACGGGCTCCGTGCCGGGATCCGCGCCGATCTCGAGGCCGACGCGAAGGCTGCGGCCGAGCAGGCGGTCCGCCAGGAGCTGCTGCAGCAGATCTACACCGCCAACGACATCCCCGCGCCGGCCTCGCTGGTGACCCGGCTGATCCGGGGCTACATGGAAGCCTACAAGATTCCGGCGGAGCAGTTTGACCGCTTCGCGCCGGAGTTCCACCCGGTCGCCGAGCAACAGGTCCGCCGGGAACTGGTGCTGGAGACGGTCGTGGAACGGCAGGGGCTGGCCGCGACCACCGCCGAGGTGGACGAGCGGGTTCAGGTCCTGGCGGCGGCGCGCCAGCTGCCTCCGGGCCAGGTGTACGCCCAGCTCGAAAAGTCGGGACGGCTCCGGGAGCTGGAGCGGTCGGTCACCGAGGAGAAGGCCCTGGCCTGGCTCCTGCAGCAATCCACCGTCGTCGAAGGATGAACTCCGTCATGGCCACTCTCTTTCCGCCCTACGTCATCGAGCGCTCCAGTCGCGGCGAGCGGTCCTACGACATCTTCTCGCGACTGCTCATGGACCGCATCGTGTTCCTGGGCTCGCCAATCAATGATGACGTGGCGAACATCGTGATCGCCCAGTTGCTGTTCCTGGAGGCGGACAACCCGGAGCGGGACATCTACCTGTATGTCAACTCGCCGGGTGGCATCGTGTCCAGCGGGCTGGCCATCTATGACACCATGCAGTATCTGAAGGCGCCGGTGAACACCATCTGCATGGGGATGGCCGCCTCGATGGGATCCTTCCTGCTGGCCGCAGGACAGAAGGGCAAGCGCAGCGCCCTGCCCCACTCCCGGATCATGATCCACCAGCCATCGGGCGGCACCCAGGGGACCGCGGCAGACATCGAGATCCAGGCCCGGGAAATCCTCTACCTCCGCGCCAAACTCAACGGGCTCTACAGCCAGCACACCGGGCAGCAGCTGGAGACCATCGAGCGGGACATGGACCGGGATCGGTTCATGTCGGCCGACGAGGCTCGGGACTACGGCCTCATCGACAATGTGATTGTGAAGCGCGCCGAGATTCAGCCTGCCAAGGCGGTCCCTTGACGGCGACCGGGGGAGAGGCCAGAATTCTGGCATTCCCCTTGCTGAGCACGTGTAGACCCCTGATCTGAGGGCGCATGTCCAACGACAAGCACCTCCGCTGTTCCTTCTGCGGCAAGTCGAAGGATTCGGTCCGGAAGTTCATTTCCGGCCCGTCGGTCTACATTTGCAATGAGTGCATTACGCTCTGCAACGAGATCCTGGCGGAGGATGAGGAGCGGGACGTCGCCGATACCATCACCCAGGTTCCCACGCCGGGTGAGATCAAGGTGGTGCTGGACCAGTACGTGATCGGCCAGGAGCGCGCCAAGCGGACCCTGGCCGTCGCCGTGT
>CALMOP010000010.1 GCA_937871775.1 uncultured Gemmatimonadota bacterium
TGCGTCCGTGCAACAGGGCGAGCGATGGTGACTCGGGCCACGGCGCTCCGGTCAGACATACACCCCACCGGGTCAGGACACTTGAGCCAGCCCGCGACGGTCCCGCAGCGCTCGGTCGGCTTCCCGCAGCAGCCCAGCGGTGGCTTCCCAGTCGAGGCAGGGGTCGGTCACCGACACGCCATAGGCGAGGTCCTCGGCCCGGGGGCCCAGTGGCTGATTGCCGGCATGGAGGTGGCTCTCCAGCATCACACCCAGCAGGTGTGGGCTCCCGGCGACCGCCTGCGCCAGCGCCTCCCGGCAGACCTCGGGTTGCCGAGTGTAGTCCTTGCTGGAGTTGCCGTGACTGCAGTCCACCATCACCCGGGACGGCAGTCGCCGGCTCGCGCACAGCGTCGCGGCCGCCTCCACCGAGGCCGGATCGTAGTTGGTCCGCCCACCGCCCCCGCGGAGCACCAGGTGCCGCTCGGGATTGCCGGTGGTGTGGACGATCGCACCGCGCCCCTCGTCATCCATGCCGAGGAAGGTGTGCGGAGTACCGGCCGCCTGCATCGCGTCCAGCGCGATCTGGAGATTGCCATCGGTCGTGTTCTTGAAACCCACCGGCATGGAGAGGCCGCTGGCCATCTCCCGGTGGGTCTGGGATTCCGCCGTCCGGGCGCCGATCGCGGTCCAGCTGACCAGATCGGCGATGTACTGCGGCACCACCGGGCCGAGGAGTTCCGTGGCGACCGGCAGCCCCAGAGCGTTGATCTCCAGCAGCAGCCGCCGGGCGGTTCGCAGGCCCAGCATCATATCGCGGGTGCCGTCAAGATGCGGGTCGTTGATCAGGCCCTTCCACCCCACGGTGGTGCGGGGCTTCTCGAAGTACACCCGCATCAACACGCAGAGCGTCGGCGCCAGCTCCTCCGCCAGCACCGCCAGCCGGGAGGCGTATTCCCGGGCCGCGACCGGATCGTGGATCGAGCAGGGTCCGACCACCACCACCAGGCGGGGATCCTCCCCCCGCAGCACCGCCCCTACGCCCTGCCGACCCCGGAGCACCGTGTCGGCCACCCGGCGGGTAATCGGCAACTCGGCCAACACCGCGCGGGGTGGCTCCAGCGGCTCGAACCGGGCGACGTGGACATTGCGGGTTTCGGGAACGATCGGCTTCAACTGCGCCATGGACCTCTCCGGCACCGGGATAACGCGGGGTATGAAGATGCAGGCGGGCGAGTGGTCGCGCCAGCGGCGCGCCAGCGCCGGCACCGCATCCAGGGACTGCCGCGCGGTCCGCTCACGGTGCGGCAGGACTCATCCATGGACTTTGCTCGGCTCGCCAAACGGACTCTTATCAGCACCCTGGTGGAATGAGGTCAGCCTTGCCCGAACTTCCCGATATCCGGCTGTATCTCGAGGCCCTGACCCCGCGCCTGAGTGACACCACGCTACAGCGGGTACGCCTGCTGCGCCCGTTTCTGCTGCGTACTGTAGAGCCGCCACTCATCGCGGTGGAGGGTCGGCGGGTGACCGGACTGTCCCGGATCGGCAAACGGATCGTGATCGGGCTGGAGGAAGAGTACTACCTGGTGGTCCACCTGATGATCGCGGGGCGGTTCCGCTGGCTGGCTGGCGGCATGGCCCCACCGGCGCGGCTGGGGCTGGCGGCCTTCGATTTCGACGGTGGCACCCTGGCACTGACCGAAGCCGGAACCAAGCGACGGGCGTCACTGCACGTGGTCAGGGGTCGGGAGGCGTTGCACAGCTTCGACCGGGGCGGACTCGACGTGGAAGCCGCTCCACCCGCCCGCTTCCGGGAAGCCCTGCGCCGGGAGAATCACACCCTCAAACGTGCGCTCACGGACCCCACCATTCTGGACGGAATCGGGAACGCGTATTCTGATGAGATCCTGCACCGGGCCCGGCTGTCCCCCCTCACCTGGACCAGCCGGCTGTCGGAAGCGGAACTCGACCGGCTGCACCAGGCCACCCGAACCGTGCTGCACCAATGGACCGATCGACTGCGGGCCGAATGCGGAGACAGGTTTCCCGAGAAGGTGACTGCCTTCCGGCCGGGAATGGCCGTGCATGGACGCTTCGGGCAGCCTTGCCCGGTCTGCACCACCCCCGTCCAACGCATCCGTTACGCGGACCACGAGACCAACTACTGCCCCGAGTGCCAGACCGGGGGACGGCTGCTGGCGGACCGGGGCCTTTCACGGCTGCTGCGCGGGGACTGGCCCCGGACCCTTGAAGAGCTGGAAGAACGGCGGACCCGGGCCTCCTCCGACTAGGCCTCCTCCCCGGCCGCCGCTTGCTGCAGCCGCTGGGCCTTGCGCCCGCTCCGCTCCATCGGCTTGTCGAGTTCCTCCCGGTGCCGATCCAGGATCCGCCAAAGATCCACGGCCCGCTCCGCCAGTTCCGCCGCCGCTCCCGCCAGTGCGGTACTGGCCCGCACCTGCCGCACGTTGTTCTCCATGTCCTCCGCGTCCCACCCCCGCGAATGCGCAATGAACGGGAATGGCGGGAACACAAAACCCAACTCGGCCCAGAAGGTCAGCAGGCCCCCGGCGACCCCCTGCACGTTGTCCTGCCCACCGGTAATGATGAACGCGGCCACCTTGCGTTCAATCAGGCAGCGATTGTGGATGGTGATCTGGTTCTGGATACAGTTGAGGCGTTCTGCCATCCGATGGTACAGCGACGAGGCCTGACCCCACCGGATCGGCGTCGACACCAGCACCACGTCCGCCCATTGCACCAGGCCCTCGTATACCGGAGTCAGCTGGTCCCCGGGATCCCGCTCCGTGATGGCGCAGGGCCAGGTGCAGGCCTGGGCTGCCTTCGAATAGTTCCCTTCGCAGGCCCGAAACGCGAGGTCCCGCAGCCGCAACAGCCGCGTGTCGGCCCCGAGCTTCGCCTTCGCATGGGCCAACCCCGCCTCCAGCAGGAAGTCCGAGGTTGAGAACCGCGGATTGGCCTCGTCCATTGCCGTCGTGGACAAGCCCAGCACCCGCGGTGGTGCGCCGGCCGGACGAGAGGTCAGCACGGTGAGGGGGTGAGGGTCGTGCTTGACTAGCCGCCGCGGCGACACCGGGTCGCTGTTGACAAAGACCCCGTCTGGGCGCACCTCCACGGCGAAGACCGGGACCGCCTCCTGCTCGTACCCCGGTGGACCCTGTCCCGTCACCAGGCTGTATTCCCAGGCGTGCCACGGGCAGGTCACGTAGTCCCCCCTCACCGACCCCTCGCACAGTGGCCCCCCCCGGTGATTGCACCGGTTCCCGATCGCCCTGAACCCGTCGCCGTACCGGAAGAGCGCGATCTGCTGCCGGTCGAGCTTGAGCGCATAGGGGCAGCGGGACAGGACCTCAT
>CALMOP010000011.1 GCA_937871775.1 uncultured Gemmatimonadota bacterium
CAGGACCTCCGGCGCCCGCGGGCGGCCATTGTAGGTCGAGGCCATCACGAATCCGTAGGCCCCCGCACCAAGTACGGCGAGTCCTTCCCCGGCTGCCACGCCCGGCAGGCGCCGTTCCCGTGCCAGGAAGTCTCCGGTTTCGCACACCGGGCCCACCACATCGACGACCACCTCGGAGCGCCCCGCCGCCTCGGTTTCGACGATGTCGTGGTATGCCTGGTAGTGGCTGGGGCGCACCAGGTCGTTCATGCCGGCATCCACCAGGACCAGTTCACGACCGCCCGAGTGTTTGCGGGAAAGCACCGTCGTCAGCAGCAGGCCCGCGCTGCCGACAAGGTAGCGGCCCGGCTCCACCACCAGGGTGAGCCCGGTCTCGCTCGCCAGCGGGGCCACCGCCCGTACGAAATCGCCGGGATCCAGGGGGACTTCCGCCTGGTAGCGAATCCCCAGTCCGCCTCCGATGTCGAGCTGTCGCAGGGTGTCGATGCCCAAGCCCCGGATGCGCCGGATCAGGTCCACCAGCCGGGCGGTCCCCTCCCGGTAGGGACCCGGATCCAGGATCTGGCTCCCGATGTGCATGGCGATGCTGTCGAGCACCAAGCGTGGATGCCGGTGAACCGCCGCTGCCAGCTCCAGCACCTGGTCGAACGGTACCCCGAACTTGATCCCGACCTGCCCGGTCGCGATGTAGGGATGGGTCTCGGCGGTCACATCCGGATTGACCCGGATCCCCACCGTGACCTGATGCGCCATCCGGTCGGCGATGGCGCCGAGCTGGACCAGTTCGTCGGCCGATTCAAGATGGATATGCCCGACGCCGACGCGGAGGGCCGTTTCCAGTTCGGCGGGAGACTTCCCCACCCCGCTGAAGACCACCCGGTCCGCCGGAAATCCCGCGGCCAGCACCCGCTCGAGCTCGCCGCCCGACACGATATCCGCTCCGGCCCCCAGGTCGCGGAAGATCCGCAGTACCGCCAGGTTGCCGTTGGCCTTGACGGCGTAGCAGATCCGATGGGGGATCGGCCCGAACGCCAGGTCGAGCCGGCGATACTGGCGCCGGATGGTCTCGGCATTGTAGACGTAGGCCGGGGTCCCCACCGCCGCCGCGATCTCGCTGACCCGGACGCCTCCCAGAAAGAGCGCGGCCCCACGACGCTCCAGCCCGGCGTCCTCGAACAACGCGCTCCGGAAGTCGTCGGCCGAGTCGCCCAGCCGGCGAGCCGGCGAGCCGTCCACGCTCAGTAGGCCCTCGCCCACACGGCCTCCGTCACGGCCGGCCGATCGCACCACATGCAGCTCCGGGGCGCCTCCGGCGACCGGAATTCCTCATCGGGGAGACACCGGATCGTCGCCTTGGTCTCTTCCTTGATAGTGGCCTCGCAGGCGGCGTCCCCGCACCAGCCCCCGTACGCGAATCCGCCGTCGCCCTCCAGGAACTCGAGGAACGACGCCTTGGTGATGCCCCGGATACTGTGCTGTTCCCGACGGACCCGGGCTGCCTCCAGCAGCGCGGCCTGCATCACGTCCATCTCGGTCTGCAGCGCGCGCGCCAGTCCCGCGGTCGGCAGTGGGGACTTGGCGCCGCCGGTCCGCCGGGCCAGCATCACCTGCCCCGCCGCCACGTCGCGGGGTCCGACCTCCAGGCGGAGCGGGACCCCGCGGCCTTCCCATTCGTAGTACTTGGCGCCCGGCTTGAGCCCGTCCCGCTTGTCCAGGTGGGTCCGGACCCCGCCCTGACGCAGCTCCCGCAGGATCCGCTCGGCGGCCTCCAGCACCGTAACGCGTTCGGCGTCGCTCTTGTAGATCGGGACGATCACGCACTGGTACTGCGCCAGCCGCGGCGGCGTGATGATACCGGCATCGTCGCCGTGAGTCATGACCAGCGCCCCCACCAGCCGGGTGGAGACCCCCCACGAGGTGTTCCAGACGTACTCCAGCGTGCCCTGATCGCTCTGGAAGGTGACCTGGAAGGCCTTGGCGAAGTTCTGGCCGAGATTGTGGGTGGTCCCGGCCTGCAGCGCCTTGTTGTCCTGCATCAGTCCCTCGATGCAGTAGGTGCGCAGCGCGCCGGCGAAGCGCTCGCTGTCGGTCTTCCGGCCAGTCAGCACCGGCATGGCCATCCACTCCTCGGCGAATCGCCGGTACACCTTGAGGATCTCCAGCGCGAACCGCTCGGCGTCGGCCTCGTCCACGTGGGCGGTATGTCCCTCCTGCCACAGGAACTCGGCGGTCCGCAGGAACAGCCGGGTGCGCATCTCCCAGCGGAGCACGTTGCACCACTGGTTCATGAGCATCGGCAGGTCGCGATAGCTCTGGATCCACTTGGCGTACATCGAGTAGATGATCGTCTCCGACGTGGGCCGGATCACCAGCGGCTCCTCCAGCTCCTTGCCTCCGCCGTGGGTGACGATGGCCAGCTCCGGGGCAAACCCATCGATGTGCTGCGCCTCCTTGGAGAAGAAACTCTGCGGAATGAGCAGCGGGAAGTAGGCGTTCTGGACCCCGAGCTCCTTGAACATGTCGTCGAGGGCCCGCTGCATCTGTTCCCAGATGGCGTACCCGTTGGGCCGGATGACCATGCAGCCCCGAACCGGACTGTAGTCGGCCAGTTCGGCCCGCATGATCACTTCGTTGTACCAGGCGCTGAAGTCCTGGGCCCTGGTGGTGAGTGCCTTCTGGTCCGCCATGGTTCCCTGCACTGATATGGGCCAGTGCCGCAGTTGTGGAGTACCGTGACCGACCACCGGTCGGCTCTGTGAAGCCTAGC
>CALMOP010000012.1 GCA_937871775.1 uncultured Gemmatimonadota bacterium
CCGCACCTCTTACGGCCAGAACATCTACGACCACTCCAAGGAAGTGGCCTGGCTGGCCGGCATCATGGCGGCCGAGCTGCACCTGGACGTGAAGCTCGCCAAGCGGGGGGCGTTGCTGCACGACGTCGGCAAGGTGCTGACTCACGACAACGAGGGCACCCACGTCGAACTCGGTGTGGAGGTGGCCCGGAAGTACGGCGAGTCAGCGCCGGTGATCAACTGCATTCACGCCCACCACGACGACGTCCCCCACGAGTCTGCCGAGTCGGTTCTGGTACAGGCGGCCGACGCCATCAGCGGCTCCCGGCCCGGCGCCCGGCGCGAGGCCTTCGAGAGTTATGTGAAGCGATTGACCCGGCTGGAGGAGATCGCCAGCGGTTTCGCCGGGGTGGAGAAGGCGAGCGTGATCCAGGCGGGGCGGGAGGTCCGGGTCATCGTCACGCCCGACAAGGTCGACGACGCCATGGCGGTGTCGCTGTCCGATCAGATCGCCCGCCGGATCGAGGGCGAACTGCAGTACCCGGGACAGATCAGAGTCGTGGTGATCCGTGAAACCCGTGCCGTGGATGTGGCTCGATGACCGCTCACATCATCGATGGCGTAGCGCTGGGGACGGCCATTCGTCACGAAGTCGCCGAAGAGGCCGCCCGCCTGAAGGCCCGTGGACTGGTGCCCGGGCTGGCGGTGGTCCTGATCGGGGAGGACCCGGCCTCCAGGGCCTACGTGGGCAGCAAGGAGAAGGCGTGCCGGGAAGCCGGGATGCACTCGGTCAAGATCACCCGGCCGGCCGCCACCACTGAAGCAGAGCTGCTGGCCATCGTGGATCAGCTGAACCAGGACCCCGCGATCCACGGGATTCTGGTCCAGCTGCCGCTGCCCCAGCATATCAATACCGAGAAGGTGCTGCACCGGGTGGATCCGCGGAAAGATGTCGACGGCTTCCATCCGGTGAACGTGGGCAAGATGGTCAGCGGCGACCCGACCGCGCTCCGGCCCTGCACCCCCTGGGGCGTCATCCAGATGCTGCTCCGCAGCGGGATCGAGACCCGGGGGGCCCACGCCGTGGTGCTCGGTCGCAGCACGATCGTCGGCAAGCCGATGGCGAGTCTGCTGATCCAGACCGGCCCCGGGGGCGACGCGACCGTGACCGTGTGCCACTCCAAGACCCGGGATCTCCCAGCGGTGTGCCGCAGCGCGGACATCCTGATCGCGGCCATCGGGAAGCCGGAGTTCGTGAAACGGGACATGGTGCGGCCGGGCGCGGTGGTCATCGACGTCGGCATCAACCGGGTCGATGATCCCAGCCTCCCCAAAGGCTACCGACTCACCGGCGACGTGGCCTACGCCGAATGCGTTGAGGTCGCCTCGGCCATTAGCCCGGTACCGGGCGGAGTGGGGCCGATGACCATCGCCATGCTGATGGCCAACACCCTGCAGGCCATGCAGCAGCGGACCTGAGATCCGTGGCGGTACGGCGGTATGGCGGTATCGTACGGTGTGGACCGAGGTGGATCCCGGGTCTACCTGCTGACTCAACATTACGCCCATTCCCTAATTCCCTAATTCCCTGATTCCCCAATCCCCCAATCCCCCAATCCCCCAATTCCCATGCCGGACCTCTTCTCCTCTCCCGACGACGCTCCCTGGACCCCCGCCTTGCTGGCCCGGACCATGCGCCGGGTGCTGGAAGGGGGGATCGGTCGCGTGTGGCTGCGGGCCGAGGTTTCCGGCCTCAAGGTCTATCGCAGTGGCCACTGGTACTTCACCCTGCGCGACGCGGAGGCTCAGCTGCGGGCGGTGATGTGGCGGACCTATGCCAGCCGCCACCCTGAGCCGCCCGCCGACGGCACCCAGGTCTTCGTCTACGGGATGCCCACGGTGTGGGAAGAGAAGGGCGAGCTGCGCTTCACCGTGCTCGAGCTGCTGCCGGGTGAGCGGCTGGGGCCGCAGCAGCTGGCGCTGGAGCGGGTCCGCAAGGCGCTGGAACGGGACGGGCTCTTCGAACCCGCCCGCAAGCGTCCCCTGCCGCCGCTCCCAGAGCGGATCGCGGTGGTGACCAGTCTCGATGGCGCCGCCCTGCACGACATGATCACCGTCACCCGGAGCCGCTGGCCCGCCGTGGAGCTGGTCATCCTCGATTCCCGGGTGCAGGGGGCTGAAGCGGAGGCCGAGCTGGTGCGAGCCCTCCGCCAGGTCAACCGGCTGCCCCGGATTGATGTGTGCATCCTGGGCCGGGGCGGCGGATCCCGTGAGGACTTGGCGGCCTTCAACAGCGAAGCCGTGTGTCGGGCCCTGGCCGCGGTGACGGTCCCCACCATCTCCGCGGTGGGTCACGAAACTGATGTCACCTTCACCGATCTCGTGGCCGATCATCGGGCGGCCACGCCGTCGGCGGCGATGGAGCTGGCGGTACCGGACCGGGATGAGATTCTCGGTCGGGTCTCCAGCCTGGGCCTCCGGCTGGGACAGGCATTGGGGCGCGGCACCCGGCTGGCCCGCGAGCGACTGGCCCGGGCCGGCGATCGCCTGGAGGTGGCGCTCTCCCGCCGCCTGGAGCGGCCTCGGCGGGACCTGGAACGACTCGGCGCCCAGCTGGACGCCCTGTCTCCGCTGCGGGTGCTGGACCGCGGGTACGCGGTGGCTCGTGATGCCAGCGGCAGGGTGCTCCGCCGCCGGGAGGACTTCGTCCCCGGACAACCCTTCGGGCTCACCGTGTCGGACGGGGTGGTGCCCGCCCGCGCCGTGGGGCCGGCATGACCGCCCCGGAGAGCGGCAAGGCCTCACTCGCAGAGGACCTGCGTCGGCTGGAGGAGATCGTGCGGGAGCTGGAACGGGAGGACGCAGACCTCGACCGGGCGCTGGCCCTGTTCGAGGAAGGTGTGGCCCGACTGCGCGGAGCCCGGGAGCGTCTCACCCAGGCCGAGGCCCGGGTGAGGAAAGTCCTGGAGGACGCCGAGGGGCAGTTGCTCGAGATACCCCTGGATGAGGGGAACTGACTCGGTGCCCTACGCGGCACGGTGGCACAGCGCGCCGGCGTTGCTCACGGAGGCGCGGGATCGGGTGGACGCGTTGCTGGCCGCGTGGAGCGAGCGCATCCGGACCATCGTGCCGGGCCGCACCGGCGAGGCGCTGGGGTATGCCCTCGGCACCCCCGGAAAGCGGGTGCGGGCGGCCCTGGTGATGGCCTCCTATCGCTCGGTCGGTGGTGCGTCCCCGGCGATTGCGGCCGTGGCGGCTGCGGTCGAGACGGTGCACGCCTATTCGCTGGTTCATGATGACCTGCCCTGCATGGACAACGATGATCTCCGCCGCGGCCGGCTGACCACCCACCGCGCCTACGACGTGCCCACCGCCACCCGGGTGGGATTTCTGCTGGTTCCCGTGGCCGGTCTGGTCCTGTCCCAGGCGGCCCGTGACCTGGTCCTGCCCCCGGCCACTCTGGGCTTGATGGCGCAGGAACTGTTCACCGCGAGTGGCATCGAGGGCATGGTGGGTGGCCAGTGGCTGGACCTCGAGGCCGAAGGACGTGCCCTCGATCTGCCGGGCCTGGTGGCGGTCCACCGGGGCAAGACCGGCGCCCTCATCCGGGCCGCCTGCCGGCTCGGGGGCATGGCGGCTGAGGCGGATGGTGGAGCGGTGGAGGCGCTGGGGAGCTTCGGACAGGAAATCGGGCTGGCCTTTCAGATCGCCGATGACGTGCTCGACGTGACCGCAACCAGCGCTCAGCTGGGGAAGACCGCCGGACGCGATGCCGCGCTGGAGAAATCCACCTATGTCAGTCTGCTGGGGGTGGACCAGGCCCGCACCGAGGCCCACCGCCTGGCCGCGGCCGCGGTCGCGCAGCTGGAGGAGGCCGGGCTTCCGACGGACGCCCTCGGAACTCTGGCGCACTATATTGTAAGTCGAGATTCGTGATCGGCAGGATGCGTGATGCGTGGTGGGTGATGCGTGATGCCTCGGCCACCCAACACACAACGTACAACGCACCAACTCACAACGCGCCACGCACAACGCACAAACGCACAACGACCCCGGACCCCATGTCCCTCCTTCCCGACATCCAGTCTCCGGCCGACGTGAAGCGGCTCTCCCGCGAGGAGCTGCCGGTCCTGGCCCAGGAACTCCGGGCCCGGCTGGTCGACTGCTGCTCCCGGACCGGGGGGCACATCGGGGCCAGTCTGGGGGTGGTGGAGCTCGCGATCGCGCTGCTCTACGAATTCGATTCCCCCACTGACAAGATCCTGTGGGACGTCGGGCACCAGGCCTACGCCTGGAAGCTCCTGACCGGTCGCAATGCCGGTTTCCCTACCCTGCGCCAGACCGGAGGGATCTCCGGCTTCCTGAAGCGCACCGAGAGTGAGCACGACCAGTTCGGCGCCGGCCACGCCGGCACCGCCATGTCGGCCGCGCTCGGGATGGCCGCCGCCCGGGACCTGCAGGGGCGGAACCACAAGGTGATCGCCGTCGTCGGCGATGGGGCCCTGACCTGCGGCCTCTCCTATGAGGGCATGAATAACGCCGGACACTCCGACCGGGACCTCATCCTGATCGTGAACGACAACGGGATGTCGATCTCCCCCAATGTCGGGGCCATCAGCAAGACCCTGGGCGGGATCGCCGCCAGCCCGATGACCAACCGGGTCCGGAGCCTGATCAAGGCCTGGACCCTCCGACTGGGAAAGGTGCTCGGGCCCGAGGTGGTGGAGTTCGCCAAGAATCTCGAGGAGAGCGCCAAGAACCTGTTCTCGGACGGGATGTTCTTCGAGGAACTCGGGTTCCGCTACTTCGGTCCGATCGACGGGCACGACCTCCGCAAGCTCATCGACACCCTCCATTTCGTGAAGCCGATGAGCGGCCCCCGGGTGGTGCACGTGGTGACCGAGAAAGGCAAGGGCTTCGCCCTCGCGGAGGCCAACAAGGAGAAGTGGCACGGCCTCGCCGCCTACGATCCGGAAACCGGGGAGCTGCGGAAGCAGTCGAGCGGCCCGCCGACCTGGACCCAGGTGTTCGGAGAGGGTCTCACCGCGCTGGCGGCGGAACTGCCTCGGCTGGTGGCCATCACCGCCGCGATGCCCAGCGGGACCGGCACCGCCATCTTCCAGAAGGCGTGGCCGGACCGGTTCTTCGACGTCGGTATCGCGGAAGGCCACGCGGTGACCTTCGCGGGCGGGCTGGCCGCGGAAGGCATGCGACCGGTGGTGGCGGTCTACAGCACCTTCCTGCAGCGGGCCTACGACAACATCATCCACGATATCGCGGTGCAGCAGCTGCCCGTGGTGTTCTGCATGGACCGGGCGGGGCTGGTGGGCGAGGATGGCCAGACCCACATGGGCTTGTACGACATCGCCTACATGCTGGCCGTGCCGGGTATGACGGTCACCGCCCCGCGCGACGGGGACGAACTGATCGGGCTGCTCCGGACCGGCCTGGCCCATACCGGGGGACCGTTCTGCACCCGGTATCCCCGGGACAAGGTCCCCCGGGATCCCCGGCCCGCCGCCACGATCCCGGCCGTGCCCTACGGCACCTGGGAACGGCTGCGCAACGGGGCGGACCTCGCGATCCTGGCGGTCGGGACCATGGTAGACCCCAGCCTCGAGGCGGCGGAACTGCTCGCCGCCGAAGGGATCGATTGCGCCGTCGTCAACTGCCGCTTCCTGAAGCCGGTCGACAGCGGGCTCCTGTCGGTGCTCGCCGCCACCCATCGGACCCTGGTCACGGTGGAGGAGGGCACCATCGTCAATGGTTTCGGGGCCTACCTCTCCGGGATCCTGCACACCACCCACCCCGAGGTCAGGGTCATCACCCTGGGCGTGCCTGACCGGCTGATCGAGCAGGCGCCGCGCGGGGAGCAGCTCGACAGCTTCGGCCTCACCGCCCAGGGAATTGCCCGCCGGCTTCGGGCGCTGCACAGCGAGGAGAGTGTCGAGGCCCGATGAAGGTTGGAATCGTCGCAAACCCCCGCTACCCCGACCTCAAGGGTGTGCTGCGCGAGGTGGCGGCGCTCGCGCCCGGACTGGGTTTGGAGCTGTTCACCGAGCCCAGCCTGGTCTCGCTCTGGGACGATCCCCAGCCGGTCCTCGATCCCCATGGCCTGGATCTGTTGCTGACCCTCGGTGGCGACGGCACCCTGCTGCGCGGCGCCTGGCAGCTCCGGGGCCAGCCGGTCCCCATCCTGGGGGTCAACCTGGGGCGGGTCGGGTTCCTGACCTCGGCAGTCCGGCCGGAGCTGCGCGAGGCCATCGCCGCCGCGGCGGCGGGTCGCCACCAGCTGGAGCGCCGCTTGTCGCTGCACGCCACGATCACCGGTGACGATGGGGCGGTCCGTAGCGAACAGCTGGCCCTCAACGATGTCGCCATCCACAAGCCGGGCCTGGCCCGGGTGGTCCGGATCCGGATCCTGGTCGACGACGAGGACCTGGGTCCCTACAGCGCCGACGGCGTGGTCATTGCCAGCCCCACCGGATCCACCGCCTACTCGCTGTCCGCCGGTGGACCCATCATGGCGCCCGGGGTGGAGGCCATGGTCATCACCCCGGTCTGCGCCCATACCCTCGGGGTCCGCCCGGTGGTGGTGCCGGCGGAACACGAAGTCACCATCGAGCCGATCTACCCCTGGGCCGACGACCTCTTCGTTTCCTATGACGGGCAGGTCGGCGGCACCGACACCCGGCGCGGCGAGCAACAAACCAAACGTCGTCGGTCCGGCGTGG
>CALMOP010000013.1 GCA_937871775.1 uncultured Gemmatimonadota bacterium
TCATCGGCCGGGACAGTACCGGGGCGCCGATCGCGCTCGAGGGCGCCAGTTTCTGGCGGACCGCGATCGAAATCCAGATTGCCAGCGTGTTGATCTACTGGGATCGCTACAACCTGCAGGCCAGTCGCAAGAGCTATGTGCCGGGCTTCCGGCTGCTCAACTTCGGCAGCACCTTCGGGGTCCGCTGGGAATTTCTGAACTGAGGAGCTCGCGGCCCAAGCCGCGGCTCGGGGTGGCTCGCTTCCCTAGCCCTAAGCCACACTCCCCGTTATACTTCGCGCCTTTCCCGGCAACCGGGGACGGGGGGGCCGTGCCGTACAGCATGACCGGGTTCGGGGCCGCCGAGGGGTCCCTGGCGGGGGGCAGGGTGCGGTTGGAGATCCGCACCGTGAACCACCGCCATTTCAACCCTCAGCTCAAGCTGCCCGGGGAACTCGCCGGGGTGGAGCTGGATCTGCGCGAACGGCTGCGGCGGGAATTCGACCGGGGGCATGTGGTGGTCACCCTGCGCTGGACCGAGGCGCCGGAGCAGCGACGGTCCGGGGTGGTCGTGAACACCGAGCGTGCCCGGGCCGTGGCTGCGGCGCTGGCGGAACTGCAGCAGGTCCTGGGGGTCGCCGGTGAGGTGGATCTGGGGATGATCGTGCGGCAGCCGGATGTGATTGCCACCGTCCCCGAGGACCTGCCCGAGGTGGCCTGGGCCGAGCTGGAGCCGGTGGTGGTGGAGGCGGTCGAGCAGTGCAAGGCCATGCGACGGCGCGAGGGCGCCGTGCTCGCCGGCGAGTTGCGGCACCGGCTCGATCTGCTGGAGTTGGCGGGGAGGGTCATCGCGGAACGGGCGCCGGAGCGGCTGGTCCGGGAGCAGACCCGGCTGCGGCAGTCGGTGCAGACCCTGCTGGACGGCCGGCCGGTCGATGACCAGCGGCTGGCCCAGGAGATCGCGTTCCTGGCCGACAAGCTGGATGTCACCGAGGAGCTGGTACGGTTCAGCGCCCACGTGGCGGCCTGCCGCCAGGCCCTCGGCGGCGAGCAACCGGTGGGCAAGCAGCTGGGATTCCTGGCCCAGGAGTTGGGCCGCGAGGTCAACACGATGGGCGCCAAGGCCAACGACGCGACGATTCAGCATCAGGTGATCGCCATGAAGGGGGAGCTGGAGAAGTTCCGGGAGCAGCTCGAGAATCTCGAGTGACGCCGCGGGTGGTCGTGCTTTCGTCGCCCTCCGGGGCCGGCAAGACCACGATCACGGAACGGCTGCTGGCCGCGCGCAACGACCTGGGACGCTCGATCTCCGCCACCACTCGGGCGCCTCGGGCAACCGAACAGAACGGCCGGGACTACCACTTCCTGAGTCGTGAGGAGTTCGATCGACGGGAGCGGGCGGGAGAGTTCCTGGAGTCCGCCAGCTACGGCGGGCATCGCTACGGGACGCTCCGTGCCGAAGTCGAGCAGCTGGGCCGGGCGTCGCGCCACGCCCTGCTGCTGATCGAAGTGGCCGGTGCCCGGCAGGTGCGGAGCCGACTGCCCGAGGCGGTGCTGGTGTTCGTGCTGCCGCCATCCGGCCCGGAACTGGTACAGCGGCTGGCGGGACGGAACACCGAAGATCGGGAGACGGTGCGCGGCCGGCTGCGCACCGCCCAACAGGAGCTCGAGGCGGTCGGCGAATACGACTTTGTCCTGGTCAATGACGACCTCGACCAGGCGGTTCGAGATGTCGCGGCCATTCTGGACGGCCGGGATGACGCGGGCATCGGGCGGCAAGCCGCGGTCCAGCTGGCTCAGCGGCTGCGCCGTGAACTCGCGACCGCGATGCAATGATCTGACGACAGGTGGCTGATGACTGGTGTCATCGGCTCCAGAGGCTTCAACCCGGGAACAGACGATGAAGATCTACACTCCGACGGAAGCGGCTCGACAGGCGGGCAACAAGTACCTGGGGGTGCTGGTGGCCGCCAAGTTCGCGCGGCACATCAACGAGCTGCCCAGGGAACGGATCATGGCCAAGGAGCAGAAGCTCACCACTCAGGCGCTCGAAGCCCTGGTGAAGGGGGAGCTGCAGTACAAGATCTCCCGCCGGCGCCGCTCGGAGGCGTGACCGTGTGGGTGGACCGCCACGTCGTTGTAGGCGTGTCGGGGGGAATCGCCTGCTACAAGACCTGCACCCTGGTCCGCCGGCTGGTCGAGGCCGGCGCCCGGGTCGATGTGGTGCTGACGGAGGGGGCCGCGGAGTTCGTGCGGCCCCTGACCTTTGAGGCGCTGTCCGGCCGTCCGGTCCTCACCTCGCTCTGGACCCGGGGCACCGCGCTGGACCATCTGCGCCTGGCCCAGCAGGCCGACTTGGTCGTGGTCGCGCCCGCGACCGCACACCTGATTGCCCGCCTGGCCCAGGGCATGGGCGATGACCTCCTCACCACGCTGCTGTTGGCCCGGAGCGGACCGGTGTTGCTGGCACCCGCGATGAATGACGCCATGTACGCCAATCCCGCGACCCGCGCCAACCTGGCCTTTCTGGCGGGCCGGGGCTTCAGCCAGGTCGGTCCGGAGATCGGGCCCCTGGCCGAAGGACCCTCGGAACGCCCCGGCCGAATGAGCGAGCCGGAGACCATCCTGGCCCATGCGGCCCGGCTGCTGCGCGGTCGCGGGCCGCTCAGCGGGTTGCGGGTTGGAGTCACCGCCGGCCCGACCCGTGAGGCCATCGACCCGGTGCGCCTGGTGACCAATCGGTCCAGCGGGAAGATGGGGTACGCCCTGGCGGAAGCCGCCTGGCAGCGGGGCGCCGAAGTCCTGCTGATCAGCGGGCCGGTGGGACTCGCGGTGCCGTGCGGAGTGACGCTTCGCCACGTCGACACCACCGCCGACCTGCTGCAGGCGGTGCGGGAGGCTCGCCCCGAGCTGGACCTGCTGATCATGGCTGCCGCCCCGGCGGACTACCGCCCCGCCGAATCCAGTCCGGTCAAGCGTCCGCGGCAGGGCGGGGCGCTCCAGCTGAGCCTTGAGGCCACCCCCGACATCCTGCTCGAGACGGCCTCCCTCCGGAAACCCGGCAGCCTGACGGTGGGGTTCGCGCTGGAGACCGGGGCAGCGGTGGCGCGAGGACGGGCCAAGCTGGAGCGGAAGGGCCTGGACTTGATCGTGGTCAACGACGCCATGGAGCCCGGCGCCGGCTTCGAAGTCGATACCAATCGAGTCATTCTGCTGGACCGCAAGGGCGGTGAGGTGGAACTTCCCCTGGCGTCGAAGCGGGCCATCGCCGATGGCATCCTCGATGTGATCGAGGCCGCGCTTGGCCACTAACCGACAGCGCTACCTGCGGCAGCAGGCGGAACTTGGTGGCGACGAGGTCTACCTCACCGCACCACTGCCGGCGGGCGAACCCGCGGTCGCCGAGGCGGTAGCGACCGAACCGGCGCCGGTCGGCTCAGCCCAGCCAGAAGTCCCGTCTGCTGCCGCCACTCCGGCGCGGAGCGAGCCGCTGGCATCGGGCATCGAGAAGTGGCGCAAGGACGCGCCCGCGATCCCGGGTCCGGGGCTGGTGGTGCAGCCGCCCGAACTCGGTCTGCTGGGGGACGAGGTGTGGCGTACCGATTCCCTGGATCAACTGGCCAGCATGATCCACGGTTGCCAGAAGTGCCGGCTGTGCGAAGGGCGCACCAAGGCGGTGCCGGGCGAGGGCAACCCGCGGGCCCGGCTGATGTGCGTCGGCGAGGGGCCCGGTGCGACCGAGGACCAGACCGGCCGGCCGTTCGTGGGCGCGGCGGGTCAGCTGCTGGATCAGATTCTGGCCGCGATTGACTGCCCCCGCGACACCGTCTTCATCGCCAATATCGTGAAGTGCCGGCCGCCGCAGAACCGGAAGCCGCTGCCCGACGAGGCCGCGGCCTGCCTCCCCTATCTGCACCGTCAGATCGCGCTGGTTCGTCCCACGGTGCTGCTGGCCCTGGGTGGGACGGCGGCCGAGTGGCTGCTGGGGGTGCGGAAGAGTCTGGGAGAGTTGCGGAACCAGGTGCATCGCTACGGCAACATCCCCCTGATCGTGACCTATCATCCTGCCGCGCTGTTGCGCAATCCGAACTGGAAGAAGCCTACCTGGGACGACGTGCGCATCGCACGCCAGCTGCTGGACCCGCGTTCGGCGTAGTTCGCCGTGGGCGTGGAGATGTTGACGGCGGTGGACAACCCTGTGCACAACTTCTGAGACGGTTCGTCGCGTTGCGGCGCCGGACGCAAGGTCATTAGGATTGGTACCCGAGCGGTACGCCGATGACTCCTTCGCGCATTCCACGCCCATGACCACTGTTTCGCCCGCCCTTGGCACCGCCACGGTGAGTTCCGCAGTCCGCGGAGCTCCCTGGAGCAACGAGGCCGAGCAGGCCGTGCTGGGCGCCATGCTGCTGGACCAGGACGCCGCGCTTCGCGCGGTGGAGCTGCTGGACGACGCACTGTTCTACCGTGAAGGACACCGGCGGCTGTTCCGCGCCATGCGCCGGCTGGTGGAACGCCGGGTCGTCATCGACCACATCACGCTGCGGGACGAGCTGGAGCGGAAGGGCGAGCTGGAGGCGGCTGGCGGCGAGGTCTATCTCGCCGAGCTGCTGGACGCGGCGGTCACCGCGGCCAACCTGGAGGCCCACGCCGGAATCGTCCGCGAAAAGGCGGTGCTGCGGCAGCTTATCGAGTCCGCGACGGCGATCGTCTCCAGTGCCTACGAGGGATCGCTGCCGGCCCGCGAGCTGCTGGACGAAGCCGAATCCCGGATCTTCCAGATCTCGCACTATCAGAAGGCCGAGGACTTCAGCCGGCTGAAGGAGATGCTGTGGCCCACGATGGAGCGCATTGAAAAGCTCCATCAACAGGGCAAACAGGTTACCGGGGTTCCCAGCGGCTTCAAAGACTTGGATGAGATCACCACCGGGTTCCAGGGCTCCGATCTGGTGATTGTGGCGGCCCGCCCCTCGATGGGGAAGACGGCATTCTGCCTGAACATTGCGGCTCATGCGGCGGAGTCTGGGGCCGGGGTGGCGATCTTCTCCCTGGAAATGTCCAAGGAGTCGCTGGTCCAGCGGCTGTTGTGCGCCGAGGCCCGGGTGGACAGTCAGCGGGTTCGCCGCGGCACCCTTTCGGACTCCGACTTCACCATGCTGGCGCGGGCGGCGGGGGTGTTGTCCAGCTGTCCCATCTGGATCGATGACTCGCCGGCGCTGACCCTGCTGGAGATGCGGTCCAAGGCGCGGCGGCTGCGGATGGAGAACGAGGTCCGGCTGATCGTGGTCGACTACCTGCAGCTGATGCGGAGCCCGGGCTATGCCGAAAACCGGGTCCAGGAGATCTCCGACATCTCCCGTTCGCTGAAGGCGCTGGCCCGGGAGCTGGAAGTGCCGGTGATCGCGCTGTCCCAGCTGTCCCGGGCCTCGGAGCAGCGGGGCGGGGAGCGGAAGCCGATTCTCTCCGATCTGCGGGACTCCGGCGCCATCGAGCAGGATGCGGATCTGGTACTGTTCATCCACCGCCCCGAGATGTACGAGCCGATGGACAAGGATGGCAACAGCAACGAGGGCAAGGCCGAGCTGATCGTGGCCAAGCACCGCAACGGCCCGACTGGTCACCTTGACCTCTACTTCCACAAGCAATTCACCCGGTTTGCGAGCCGGAGCGATCGCGAGGAGCCGGACGTCGCGTAGGCTCGGCGCGGGTTTCACGCTACGATTGATGGTTGTCGATTGCCGAGTGACGATCATCGGTGTCATCGTCCGTCAGCAATCACCGCGGTCCCAGGACCTGGATGCCATGGCCAAACCCCGCTCCGTCTATCGCTGCACCGAATGCGGTCACGACCATCCCAAGTGGGCCGGCCGCTGCGAGGCCTGTGCTGCCTGGAACAGCGTCGCCGAAGAGCCGGTGACCCTGGCGGCGCCATCGGCCCGGAGCAGCCGGCGGGCCGGCGCGATGGCGCCGCGACCCGCGCGGCTCCGGGACATCGAAGGCTCCCGCCTGGTGCGCTGGTCCACCGGGATGCCGGAACTGGATTTCGTGCTCGGTTCGGGCCTGGTACCGGGGTCCATGACCCTGGTCGGGGGTGAGCCGGGGATCGGGAAGTCGACGCTGCTGTTGCAGGCGGCGGCCCGGCTGGAGGCCTCAGGCCGCACCGTCTTGTATGCCAGCGGGGAGGAGTCGCCGGAACAGGTGCGGTTGCGCGCCGACCGGCTCGAAGAGGATGCCGGACCGGTGCATGTCATCGGTGAGACCCGGCTCGAAGCCATTCTGGAAGCATCCCAGGATCTCGGTGCCGAGCTGCTGATTCTCGATTCCATTCAGACCGTGTATACCGATGCGCTGGAGGGCGCCCCAGGCAACGTGGGCCAGGTGCGGGAGTGCGCCGCGCGGCTGATGCGCTTCGCGAAGGAGACCGGGGCCGCGGTGGTGGTGGTGGGCCACGTGACCAAGGGCGGCGGCATCGCCGGCCCCAAGACCCTGGAGCATATCGTCGACACGGTGCTGTACTTCGAAGGAGAAGCGACCCTCGACCATCGGCTGCTCCGGGCCACCAAGAACCGGTTCGGCTCGGTCGACGAGATCGGCGTCTTCACCATGACCGGGCAGGGCCTGATAGCGGTGCCCAATCCGTCGGCGCTGTTCCTGGCGGCCCGGGCCGCCGGTACCGCCGGCAGCGCGGTCACCGCCCTCATGGAGGGCACCCGCCCGGTGCTGGTGGAGGTGCAGGCCCTCGCGGCCCGGAGCGGTTATG
>CALMOP010000014.1 GCA_937871775.1 uncultured Gemmatimonadota bacterium
GGCCCAGGCGATCTTCCGCGAGGGCCTCAAGAACGTCACCGCCGGCGCCAACCCGCTGGAACTCAAGCGGGGCATCGACCGCGCGGTCGATGCGGTCATCGAGGAGCTGAAGAAGCTGTCGACCCCGTCCGCGGGCAAGAAGGAAATCACCCAGGTCGGCACCATCTCGGCCAACAACGATCATGAGATCGGCAAGCTGATCGCCGACGCGATGGAGAAGGTCGGCAAGGACGGCGTCATCACGGTCGAGGAGGCCAAGGGCCTGGAGACCACGCTGGAGACGGTCGATGGCATGCAGTTCGACCGCGGCTACCTCTCGCCGTACTTCGTCACCGATCCCGAGAAGATGGAAGCGGTGCTCGAGGACGCCTACCTGCTGATCCACGACAAGAAGGTCTCCGCGATGAAGGAGCTGCTCCCGATCCTGGAGAAGACCGCCCAGACCGGCAAGCCCCTGCTGATCATCGCCGAGGACATTGAGGGGGAGGCGCTGGCGACCCTGGTGGTCAACAAGCTCCGCGGCACCCTGAAGGTGTGCGGCGTGAAGGCCCCCGGGTTCGGCGACCGCCGCAAGGAGATGCTGGTCGACGTTGCCAAGCTGACCGGCGGCAAGGTCATCTCCGAGGAAGTCGGCTTCAAGCTCGAGAACGCGGTGCTGACGGATCTGGGCCGCGCCAAGCGGGTGGTCATCGACAAGGACAACACCACCATCATCGATGGCAAGGGCAAGGCGGACGACATCCAGGGCCGGATCTCCGAGATCAAGGTCGCCATCGACAAGTCGACCAGCGACTACGACCGGGAGAAGCTGCAGGAGCGGCTGGCGAAGCTCTCCGGCGGCGTGGCGGTGATCCATGTGGGCGCCGCGACCGAGACCGAGATGAAGGAGAAGAAGGCCCGGGTCGAGGACGCGCTGCACGCCACCCGCGCCGCGATTGAAGAGGGCATCGTGCCGGGCGGCGGGGTCGCGCTGCTTCGGGCCCAGTCCGCGCTGGACAAGGTGAAGGGCAGCGAGGACGAGAAGATCGGCGTGGAAATCGTGCGCCGGGCCCTCGAGGAGCCGATCCGGATGATCGTTGCCAACGCCGGCCAGGAAGGCTCGATCATCGTCGCCAAGATCCGGGAGTCGAAGGACAAGAACTTCGGCTTCAACGCCGCCACCGACGAGTACGAGGATCTGGTGAAGGCAGGCGTCATTGATCCCACCAAGGTGACCCGGACGGCGCTACAGAACGCCGCCTCGATCGCCGGCCTGCTGCTCACCACCGAGTGCGTCGTGGTGGAGCGGAAGGAAGAGAAGCCCGCGCCCGCCGCACCTCAGGGTGGTATGGGCGGGATGTACTAGGAAGTCGCGTAGTCTCGCAGAACCCATGGCCCCGGAATCCGTTCCGGGGCCATGGCTTTGTGGGCCAGGGTTCCGCGGCGTACATTGGCTCGGTTCCTGCCACTCCCCAGGCCCAGGCCGTTTCTGTCGTCCGTTCTGTCCTCCGGAGGTAGCACCGTGCCGAGACACCTGTCCTCGATCCTGGTCATCGGGCTGGGTCTGCTGGCCGCCCCGCTCGCCGCGCAGAGCGCCACCCCCATCATCGGGACCTGGAAGGCGGATCTGAAGGATCAGGATCGCAAGGATGCGCCTCGGCAGGTGGTGGTCCGCTCCGACTCCAGCGCCAGCTGGTCCCGGGAGACGGTGCGCTGGCGGCTCAAGGCGGACAGCATCATGATCGCCCTCGGTGGCGAATGGGTGACCTATAGGCTGCAGGCAAAGGGCAACCGACTGACCCTCTCCGGCGGGGATCTCGCCAAGCCGGTGAGCCTGACCCGTCTGGGTCCGCCGACCGCCCGGGCGGACAGCGTGCCGGTGCCACCCGATCCGGACGTGACGCAGTAGGAAAGCGAGAAGGCGTCAAGGCAAGAAGGCGAGGGTTCCCCCCCGGCGCCCTCGCCTCCGGGCCTCCTGGCCCTCTAGACCGGCCTGATTCCACCGCGTGCTGATCTTTACAATTCGGGCGTGAGCGTCCCCGCCTCAACCTCATCCCGACCGCAGCGAGGGATCTACTCTCCCGGGCGTGGGAGAACGGGAGCACCCATGGCCCCACCTCCGGGAAATAGTGCCGTCGCTGCGCCCGGTCATTGGATCAGCGGCTGGCTCCGGACCTGGGTCGCGCCGGCGCCGAGCAGGTCCCGCAGGGTGATCAGGAACACAAACCATACCAGCAGGTAATCGGCGATCAGAAACCGGTCCTCGACGATGGGATGGAGGAGGAATCGGGTGCCGATGTGGGCCAGGATCAGGACCAGGAGAACCGAGGGCCGATCGTGCCGCATGCTGCGCACCAGGCGGGTTCTGGCGTAGAGAGTGACCACGGCGAGCGCAATCGCCAGCCACACCGCCGAAAGCGCCAGCCCGATGAGGCCGTTCCCTAGGCCCCGCAGGTATGCCACGATCAGTGAATGCGAGCCGTCGTCCGCGATCCGGGCGACGGCCGGGCGCACGATGAACAGTCGGTCAAGGATTTCATGATGGCCGAGGAGGATAAGCGCTGTCGCGAGCGCGGCGCAGGACACCATGAGGGCGATGTGGCGCCGGGGGACAATGCGGAACAGGTCGAGGTAGACCGCCATCATGAGGACGAACAGCAGGGCGTCGATACGCACCAGGACCGCCAGGGCGAGGCTCACCATGCCAATCGCGCGGGCCCGCCCCTCGCCTTCGACAAGGAAGTACGAGCCGATCAGGAGCAGGAGGGCGGTCGGGAGATCCGGTGTGGACCCCCTGCCATTCGCCAGCACGAATGGCCCCAGCACGACGCTGAGACTGAGCCCGACCGCGTAGGGCTCGGGCAGCAATCGTCGGGTCCAAACCAGCAACAGGACGCTGACCAGTGCGAAGGAGATCAGCGAGGGCAGGATGGTCGCCCGGGGGATCGAAAATCCGAGGCGGTACACCGCGTAGATCCCGGCGACGAACAGCGGCTTGATCGAATAGAACACCAACTCCCTGCTAAAGAACTCCGGGTCGCGCAGTGCCTGACGCCGGTAGGCATCGGTGGTGTCGACCAGCAGTGCGTATTTGGCGGCAGGGAGTACCCGCCTCGCCTCGGCGTAGGCCAGGGCATGGGTCGAATCCGGATCCGCGATGTCGTACGAAAGCGCCAGCGCCGAATACGGCAGCATGTCCCAGCCGTAGTTGGGCCGGGAGAACATGAAAGCCGTCCCCAGCAGGATCACTGTCGCATAGGCGATGGTCAAGATTCTCTTGTTCATCTCGTCCCCGAGCACTTGAGGGCCACTGCCGGCCGCAGGGGCGCCCGCAGCCTTACACTGGGCCCAGCCTGATCGGCGCCAGCGGTGCGTCCTGCCGTGCCACATGGACCGCCGTGGACCAGCCGGCAAACACCGGTTCGACGGCAGCCCGGGCCGCTTCGCTGGTATTGCACCGCTCACTCAGATGGGCCAGCACCACCGCGCTCAGCTCCGCGTGGGCCACTTCCCCAAGCAGCTCGGCCGCCGCCCGATTCGACAGGTGCCCCGCCGAACCGGCAATGCGCTGTTGCACCGCGGGTGGGTAGCCGCTGGTGCGCAGCAGCAGGTCATCGTGGTTGGCCTCCAGCACGATGGCGTGGGCCTGACGCAGCAGGTAGCGCACCCCGGTGGTAGGCCGGCCCAGATCATAGGCCACCACGACCCGATGGCCACCGAGCGAGGTGATCCGCAGGGCGACCGGCTGGGCCGCGTCGTGGCTGATGGGACAGGCCTCGATCTGGTAGCCGCCGATTTCCACCCGGCCCATCAGGGTCAGCGGCTGGAAGGGAACCAGTGGCATGCGGGGGCGGAGTCGATCCCAGGTGCCCAGGCTGGCGAGAACCGGCACCGCCAGCTGACGGGCCAGGCGAGCGACCCCCGAGGTGTGATCGCCATGTTCATGGGTCAGTACGATGCCGACGGTCCGCGTCAGGTCCAGGCCGGCCGTGGCGGCGCGGCGAACGACCTCCCGGGCGCTGAACCCCGCGTCGATCAGCAGGGTCCCGCTGTCATCTGTCAGGGCGAGCGCGTTCCCGGCCGAGCCCGAGCCGAGGACGTGGAGGGTGGTCACCCGGCCCGAAGTCGGTGATAGAGCGAACGCAGGGCCTGCTCCACCTCGGGGGTTACCGTGACTTCGCGGCGAGGCAGCACCCGGGCGGCGGTCTGGAGGAATCCCGCTTCGGTCATCCGATCCGCACCGCTGCTCCCCCAGGCCAGCGGCGGAACGAACTTCCCGGGCGGAGCTCCGAACAGATTCGCGCCTGCCCCCACCACCGTGCCGGTGGACAGCAGGGTCCCGATCGCCGTCTTGGCATGATCCCCGATCAGGCTGCCGAGGAACTGCCGGCCCGTGGGGAGGTGAGCTCCCCCCAGGTCGAGACTGACCTCGCCATAGGTGTTTTTGAGATTGGAGGTCGTGGTCCCGGCTCCCAGATTGACCCAATACCCGATCACGCTGTGGCCCACGAATCCGTCGTGGCTCTTGTTGGCGTAGCCCTGGAACACGCTGGAGGAGATCTCTCCTCGAACACTGCACCGCGGCCCGATCACCGAGGCCCGGAGCGGCCCCCCCAGCACCCGGGCCCGCTCCGCCACGAATAGGGGGCCTTCGAGTCGGGACCCGTGCCGGATTTCTGCCCCAGCTTCCACCACGACCGCGCCGCCGCGGGTATCGAAGACGACCCCTGGCTCAATCTGAGCAGCACGGCAGAGGACCAGTCCCGGATCACCCAGCACGATGCTGCCGGCCGGCACCGGGTCCGCGGCCGCAGCGGCGAACCCGAGGCAGTCGGGAGCCAGGAACCGCTCCAGCGCCGTGATCAGGTCATGGCTGCCGCCCAGGAGCAGCCCTTCGACTTCGGCCGCGGGCCCGTCAGCGGCGCCACCGTGCCACGCTTCATCCGGCTTGAGCACCCACGCGACCGTGGCGCCCTGGCAGGTCAGTCGCCGGGTTCCGTCCGGGAAGGTGATGGGCCCGCCCGTGGGGGCGAAGCAGGACGAGGCGATGACGGCCGGCCCCCGAACCGCGGCCCCGGTCCACAGCGGTGGGCCCGGCAGCGGCTCCAACTGGGGAGCGGCCGACCCGAGGAGAGCCGTCGTTTCCAGGTCGAGCGCGGCTTCCCAGCGCTCCCGAATCGTCCAGACGCCCGCCCGGAGTTCGGAGAGCGGGCGGACCCCGGCAAAGGGGGCCCATGCGGGGGCGGGCAGCGTCGGGTCCAGCAGGATCAGCCGGGTCACGGGGAGGGGGCCAGGACTCAGGGCAGGTCGCGCAGCGAGGCCGGCAACTGATCGAGAACCGACTTGAGGTCCGCCGCCTGCCGGCGGGGCATCACCAGGATCCTTCCATTCGCGTGGACCACGATCAGGTCCCTCACGCCTGAGACCACGATCGGGTCCCCGGCGGCCCACACAACGCAGTCCTGGGCGTCCAGCAGGTGCGCGGGTCCATGGACCACGTTGCCGGCGGAGTCGCGCTCCCGGATCCGGGGCAGGGCGTCCCAGGTGCCGATGTCGTCCCACTCGAACCGTCCCGGGACCACCGCGACGGCGCGGCTCCGCTCCAGCAGTCCGACATCGATGGAGATCGGGGTCACCTTGCCGAAGAAGCCGGCCACATCACCGCGATCGAGCAGGGGCAACCCGGGCGCAAGCTCCGGGGTGTGCCGGCGAATCTCTTCGATCAGGGTCAGGGCTGTCCAGGCGAACAGCCCGCTGTTCCAGAGCGCGCCGGCCGCCATGAGGTCGACCGCGGTCGCGGTGTTCGGCTTTTCGGTAAAGCGGGCCACCTCCCAGGCCTCTTTCTCCAGGACGGCGCCCCGCACGATGTATCCGTAGCCGGTCTCGGGGCGGGTCGGCACGATCCCCACCGTGACCAGCCGCCGATGGCGCCGGGCCACATCCAGAGCGTGCTCCGCGGTTCGCCGGAAGGCCTCGGGATCGAAAATGACCCAATCGGCGTGCAGTGAGAGCACCGCCGCGTCCGGATCACGACGCCCGGCTTCGACGGTAGCCCAGATCAGCGCCGGTGCCGTCGAGGCGGGCCGGGGTTCCACCAGGATATTCTCGGGAGCCAGCCGGAGGGCCCGCTGCAGCGGTCCCGCGAGGGCGGCACCGGTCACCACCAGAATCCGTTCCCGGGGGACCAGCCCTTCGAGCCGGTCCACGCTCTGTTCGGCGGTCGACTGGGTGCCGATCAGCGGCAACAGCTGTTTGGGTGCGGTGGGCGTGCTGAGGGGCCAGAACCGGGTGCCCGAACCGCCAGCGAGGATTACAGCCCAGCGCATCAGGCGGGCCGGTTCAGAGCAGGGTCGCGAGGCTGGCGGCCTGCTGCCGTAGTTCGAAGAGCAGGGGGCCGATGTTGGTGTCCGGGCTGGCGAGAATGAACAGGTGGCCCTCGGTGCCCAGCGGCCGTACCAGGGCGAGCCGGCTCTCGAACTCGAGCACGGTGGCGGTCAGGCCGTCACAGTCGGCGGCTTGTCCCAGGCGTCGGGCACCGTTGGCGAAGGTGGCGGCCAGGGCGGCCACCGCTTCCGAGTCGAGCGTGGTGCGACCGCCTGAATCGATCGGCAGGCCGTCGCTGCTCACCACCACCACCGCATCCACATCCGGGCGGGCCGCCAGGCCCTGGACCACCTCGCGCAAACCTGCCATCTCGATGCTCCGGCGACGAGAGGAGGGAACGAACCCCGGGATTGTACCGGCGTCGAGGGCGCGAAGTCAAGCAATGACTGCGGGTTGACCCGCTTTTCCCCTGCCTCTAGGTTCCCACCATGCTGCGTACCTTGCCTGTGGTTCTGCTGAGTGCGTTTGTCGTCGTCGCCGCTTGCAGCGACCCCAACGCACTTCCCCGCGCCTACCTCGCGAACCAGATCGACACCCTGACGCTGGCGTCCCTGGAGCGGGGGGCGGTGTCGCAGCCCAACGCGTACTCCTTGAACTTGCGCAGCGGGGTGCGCACCTGGGAGGTGGGAATCAATTTCGAGTTCGTGTTTTCGATGGACCTGCAGGACAAGACGGCGTTCCTGCCGGTGGCCTTGCTGGGCTCGGGCGGCAACATCGCCGTCAAGCCCGGGCTGCTGCGGTCTACGGCCGAGTGGGATGCCATGACCAAGGCGCCGCTCAACGGGTACATCACCCTCGACACCGTGCCGATCGCGGAGCTGGACCGCTTCTATCTGCGAACCGCCGTCAGCTGTCTCGGGCTGGGGGTTCCGCTGTACGGCAAGCTGGAAGTACTGGATATCGACACGGCGGCCGCGACCGTGGAGATCCGGGTGGTCGCCAACGAGAATTGCGGCTACCGGGGCCTGTCGCTCGGCATCCCCCAACAGTGACCCGCGGTGATCGACATCAAGCTGCTCCGTCAGGACGCGGCCCGCGTCCGTGCTGCGCTCGCCCGCCGGCTGGATCCCGCCCTCGATAGCGCGCTGGAGGATCTGGCGGTGCTGGAACGGCGCCGCCGGGAAGCCGTGACCCGGACCGAAGCGCTCAAGGCCGAACGCAACGCGGCCACCGGGGAGGTGGCCCGGCGCAAGCAAGCTGGGGAGCCGGCGGACGACCTGCTGGCGAGCCTCAAGCGCTCCGCCGAGGAGGTCAAGACGCTGGACGCGGAGGTACGCAGCCTGGAAGCCGACCTGGAACAGCGGCTGCTGCGGATTCCGAACCTGCTGCTGGCGGAGGTCGCGGAGGGCGACCAGACGGCCAACCGGGTCATTCGCGAGTGGGGCGCCAAGCCGGCGCTCACCTTCCCGGCGCGTCCCCACTGGGAGCTGGGGCCGACGCTGGGCCTCTTCGACCTGCCGCGCGAGGCCAGGATGGCGGGCTCGGGGTTCCCGCTGTTCACCGGGCCTGGGGCGCGGCTGGTCCGGGCCCTCAAGAATTTCATGCTGGACCT
>CALMOP010000015.1 GCA_937871775.1 uncultured Gemmatimonadota bacterium
ACCTGCCGCGGCTGAGAGGCGATCGTGCCGCCCCAACCCGCGGTGTTGTAGGTGGCGGAGTCCCGGATGACCAGGGCGCCCGATGGCGCGGTGGCCACCTTCAATTCCAGATACAGGGCGATCGGCTGTTGCACCAAGGGCATGGTCACCGTGGCCGCCACCACGGCGCCCGGCATTGCCTGGGCCGAGTTGTAGAGCAGGGTGAGCGAGCGGGACTTCCCCATGGTGGAATACGCGGGGGTCCCGTGCGCCACGAAGAGCTGCCCGCACCCCACCCCGGCCGCTTCGCCGGCGCCGCCCACCGTGAGACACATCCCCCGGTCGACATTGTCCCGATTGTGATTCTTGAGCACCAGCCCCGGCGCCCCCGGCCCCAGCACGATGACATTGTAGAACCCCTGGTCCGAGGCGCCGGCGTTGGTCGCGGTGAGGGTGACCGTGCCGTTGCCCGCTACGCCGGCGGTGGTGTAGGTCACCATCCAGGAGATGCTGGAGCCGGCCGGGACGCTGATCGGATCGATCGGATCGGTGTTGGGATCGGTGGCGCAGGTCGCCACCTGCCCGGTGCGCCCGCAACTGAAGGTGGGCGTAATCGCCACCCCACCGGGGTTGGTAACGGTAAACATGGCGGAATAGTTGCCGTTGATGGCCCGGCCGGGCTCGGTGCCGCCATCCGGGGTCACGGCGAGCCCCCCCGGCGCCAGGGGCCCTGGCCCGCCCTGGCCGTGCGCCGCGGGGGCGGCGGCGGAGAGGAGGAGCAGCGTCAGCGGCGCGACGCGGAGCGCGGTGATGAGACGAATCGGGGCGAGTGGCGAAGACGGAAGCACGGCGGGCTCCAGGACGAGGGTTCGCCGAGTCCCCAATACATGCGGCGTGCCACTCCCGTCGCGCACCGACAGCTCAGAACAGCAACAACTTACGCCACCCTGCTGCCCCGGAGCCGTCTCACCGTCTCACCCCGTCTCACCGCCGTCTCAAGACCGGTGAGACGGGGAGGGGGCGTGGTTCACCTGGTTCACGACTTGGCTCCCCCCAGGCCGCGTAGTGTGCCTGGGGATCAGCCTAACCCGCTACTGCGGCACAAGGATCCGTCGCAGCCGGTCCCAGGCTCGGCCGAATGCCTCCAGATCTCCTCCCTTCAGCGCCAGGTCGGCCGCTTCCAGCGCCCGCCGGGCCTCCGCCAGGCGGGCCGACGGTACTCCGGTCGAGATAATGGGGGCCGAGAGCCCCAACAGGTTCTGCCAGGCCTCCTCCGGGTCATGCCCTGCCCCGCGGCGCTCGGCGAGGGCGAGACTGATCCAGGCCAGGGCCGGTTCCTGACCACCGCGATGGGAGAAGGACGCCTGGTAGGCCCCCAGTCCAAGCGGGGTGAGCCAGTATCGAACCGGTTCATCGCGGATCTCCGCCCCATCGCGACGCACCGAGTCGACCAGTTGCTGGTAGGTCGGGAACCGGGACCATTTCGCCTTGAGCATGTCGGGATCGGGAAGGGCCAGCAGGCTGTCGACGCGGATGATGGTCAGCACCTCCCACCCATCGGCCTCCCGGGCCCGCACCACCCCGTTGATCCAGCGCCGGTCCCGATGCAGGTAGGGGACCACCACCCGGACGCCGCTGGTGTCCGGCTCCCAGATTGCCTCCGCGACCGGTCCGGTGATACCGACCATGGCGGAACGACCCCCGGTCAGGCGACCCAGGCCCCAGTGGGGCTGTTCCAGCACCCGAAGCTGCACTTCGAGCAGGTCACTGGGGTACGGCAGCGCCCGAACTACCTCGGCCGGCATGGCGGATGGCGGCTTGATGAGGCTGTCGGTGAGCCCCTGCCAGAGCTTGGCCATTTCACCCGCGGTGTGCCGGAGATAGATCCGGGTCTCGCCGGTCCTGGCGTCGACTACGCTGACGAAGGCGGCCCGCACCGTTCCCATGGCCTCGCC
>CALMOP010000016.1 GCA_937871775.1 uncultured Gemmatimonadota bacterium
CCCTTACCTCCGAGCGGAGTTAGGGGGATTGCTTCGGGCGCTCTGCGCCCTCGCAATGACTGATGGGAAGGGCCCCCACTTGTGCGGAGCTTCCCTAGCGGCGCCGGAGCGGCGTTGGGGTTCCGGTGGCGGCATCGTACACGATGAACCCCAGGGCCGCCCCGGGAGTCATCGAAATAGCGCGGCCCGGTGCCGGGGAGCGCCGCCGCTGCTCCCGCTGGAACCACGCGAGGGGCCGCGATCCGCACTCTTCCCGCCCTTCCCCTACATTGGGACCATGCCCCCCAACCTCTCGAAGTCCCGTTTCGTGGCCGGCTGGCAGTGCCACAAACTGCTCTGGCTCAGGGTGCATGAGAAAGACGCCCCGGAGCTTCAGGTCGACGTGGTACTTCAGGACCGATTCGACCAGGGCGCTGAGGTAGGCGCGCTGGCTCGAAAGCAGTTTCCCGGCGGGGTGCTGATCGACCTGCCGCACGACGATCCCGGGCGGGTCGAGGCGACTCGAGGGGCGCTCGAGGCTGGCGCGACATCGGTGTTCGAGGCGACCTTCATTGAGGACCGGGTGTACGTGGCCGTCGACGTCCTGGAACGGACGCTGGAGGGGTTCACGCTCATCGAGGTCAAGTCATCCACCAGGCTCAAGGACGAACACATCCCGGACATCGCCATCCAGACCTGGGTGGCGCGGCGGGCCGGCATCGACGTCCGTCGCGCCGAGTTGATGCATCTCAATACCGATTTCCGGCATCCCGACCGGGGCGAGCTGTTTGTGCGCACCGACGTGACGGCGGAGGTCGAGGCCTTTCAGCCGCGGATACCGGAGCTGGTTGCGGAGCAGCTGGCCGCGCTGGCCAGCCTGGAGCCGGCGGTGCCGGTGGGCACCCACTGCTGGATGATCGACCGCGAGTGCCCCTTCTGGGACCGCTGTTTCCCCACCGACGAGCACCACGTCTGGACCCTGTATCGGGCCCAGAAACTGCAGAAGTGGGCCCTGGTGCAGCAGGGGGTCCGCCGGGTTCTGGATGTGCCGGAGAGGTTCAGGTTCACCGAGATCCAGCAGCGCCAGCGGGCGGCGCTGCGGAGCGGCCGGATGATCGTGGAGCCGGGCCTCCGCGAGGCCCTGGGGGCTTTCGATGGCCGGCTGGGATTCCTGGATTTCGAAACCATCGGTCGAGCCATTCCGGTATGGCCCGATGTCGGGCCCTGGCGCCAGGTGGTGGTGCAGTTCAGCTACCACGAGCAGGCAGCGGGCGCGCCAGGCGGCTATCGCCACCAGGCCTACCTGGCCGAAGGCCCCGGCGACCCGCGGGAGGAGCTGGCGCTCCGGCTGCTCGAGGCGACTCGGGACGCCGAGCGGATCGTGATGTACAGCCACTTCGAAAGGACCCGGATCAGGGAGCTGGCGGAGTGGCTGCCGGATCTGGCCGCCGACCTCACCCTGCTGCAGGGGAAGCTGGTGGACCTGCTGCCGGTGATTCAGCACCATGTCTATCATTCGCGCTTCGCCGGCAGCTTCAGCATCAAGCAGGTGCTGAACCCCATGGTGCCGGACCTCACCTACGACGATCTGGCGATCGTGGATGGCCAGGTGGCGAGCGTCGAGATCGCGCGGCTGCTGTTCGTGGCCCACAAGGTCCGGGACCGGGACCAGTTGCGCCGCGACCTGCTGGCCTATTGCGAACGGGACACCTGGGCGATGGTGCGGCTGCTGCAGCGGCTGCGGGAAGTGGCGCAGGGGGTAGCGGAGTAGCGGCGCGGCGGTTGCCCTTCCCAACAGTCATTGCGAGGGCGCGGAGCGCCCGAAGCAATCCCCCTAACTCCGCTCGGAGGTCAGGGGATTGCTTCGGCCCCTTCGGGGCCTCGCAATGACCGAATCGGAGACGAACCCACCTGTGCAGAGCGTCCCCTTTGGAAAGGAGCCATCATGAATCCGAACAAGGCGTTGTGGGAGAAGGGCGACTTTACCGCGATTGCCAGCTTCATGCGTCAATCCGGAGAGGCCCTCGTCAAGTCGCTGGGGATTGCCCCGCCGCTCCGGGTCCTGGACCTCGGCTGCGGAGACGGTACCACGGCGGTTCCCCTGGCCCTCCTGGGGGTTGACGTTGTCGGCATCGACATTGCCAGGAACCTGGTCGAGGCCGGGAACAGACGCGCCGCGGCGATGGGTCTCACCCGGCTGACATTCCAGGAGGGCGACGCCTGCAATCTGGAGGGGATCGGCGACCATTCGTTTGGCCTGACTCTCTCCGTCTTCGGCGCCATGTTCGCGCCCCGGCCCTTCGACGCGGCCCGGGAGATGGTCCGGGTCACCAGGCCAGGTGGCCGCGTCGTGATGGGTAACTGGATCCCGAACGATCCCACTTCGTTCGTGTCGCAGCTGCTGAAGATCAGCTCGGCGTTCACGCCGCCACCGCCGGAGGGCTTCGTCAGCCCCATGACGTGGGGCGTGGATACCCACATCATCGAGCGCTTTGGCCAGGCCGGCGTGCCCAGGGAGAGCATCTCAATGGTCCGGGACACCTACTGGTTCACCGCGCCGGACCACAGTCCGGCACAGGTCATCGACATATTTCGCCGGTTCTACGGTCCGACCATGAACGCCTTCGAGGCGGCGGACAAGAGCGGAACCGCGGATCAGCTCCACAGCCAGCTGGTGGAGCTGGCGCAGGCACACAACAAGGGCACCGACGGTGGCACGTCCATCGGTGCCACCTTCCTGCGGGTCACGGTTTCGCTTTGAGTCGGGGTCTGGCCGCCGGCGCCTTGTCCGGGCACCGCCGGGGGCCGCGGTAGATCCCTCGCGCTGCGCGCTCGGGATGAGGTGGAAGTTGCGCCTCGCGCTCGGAAAGAGGAGTAGCCCCTCCCGCTCAGAGACCTCATCCCGAGGGCCCCAAGCAGAGCGACAGGGCCCGAGGGATCCAGGTGGCGTGGCCGGGAGTCGGATGTCGATCGCGGGTGGCAGGGCGGCTCGCTGGGTGCCTGGACCATGCTCCGTCAGTCGTCGCCGGAGCCCAGCCATTGCCGCACCAGCCGAGCCACCCGCATCGCGGCCGGCGGGTCCAGATTCGTGAGCACGACGAGATCATAGCCACCGCGGAGCTCGCCCTCCACCACCGCGTTCACGCCCTGGGTCCCTCCCGCCACACCGATACCGGGCGGCGGGCCGCCTGGGATTTTCCCATCCCTCAGCGCTTGCAGGAACCGGGCGAGGTCTCCCGCGGTCGAGTAGCCGCCCCCCGCCGCGCTGCCGCGACCCGGAAGCTGATCGCTGTTCCGCCGCAGCGGCGCGGTGGGCGGAGCGTCTTCGTCACCGCGGGTGTACCCGATAGCGGTGCTCGGAGGGAGGGAGTCCGGCGGGTAGGCGGCGGTGCGCGTCATTCCAGCCGGGCTATAGATGTGGCGGTCGACGTAGGCGTAGTAGTCCTCGCCGGAGAGCCGCTCCACGAGAAGCCCCAGCACGACGTACCCGGCGTTCGAGTATTCCTGGCGGGAGCCCGGCACAAACTGGAGCGGTTCCTGCACGAACAGCTGGAGGTAATCGCGGTTGTGGCGGATGTCGTGGCGGGTGCCTCCCTTCGGGGCGTCGAAGATGTTGCCTCCGATCCCGGAGCGGTGCTCCCGCAGTTGCCGGATCGTCACCTTGTTTGCGACATCCGGGTTGGGATAATCCGGCCAGGCC
>CALMOP010000017.1 GCA_937871775.1 uncultured Gemmatimonadota bacterium
CGTACAATTCGGAGCTGACGCCCAGCGCGTAGGTTCCCGGCCCGGTCACGTTGTACATCGTCAGCGTCAGCGAAGTGGTCAGGTTACCGGAGGTCTGGCTCCCAACCACCAGGAACGACCCCGGCACCCCGGCCACCGCTTGTGCCGCGATCGAGATCGGCATGGCCTCCCAGCTGACCCCGCTGACCGTGGCGCTGAACCCCGACCCGCCACCCCCGCCACCCGGGTCGGTTCCTCCGCCGCCACAGTCGAGGGACGCGAACGCCAGCGCGGCAAGGCTGATGGCCTGGTATCTGCTTCGCATGTGGAACTCCTGCTTCTGGTGGGCTGTACCCCGGCGCTAAGTCCTGCCGGCTTAGGGTCTTACGGAATGCCGATAGCTTTTCCTGGAACCGACTGGGCTGCCTGACGGATGGGCTTCTCCCCATATTGCGCAGAGATGCGAGGAAAACCGTCATGACCCTGACCCCCTCTGAAGGGCATGGACTGGACTCGGAGGACCTCGGCGACCCGGCCGGGGACCGCCGGGCGCTGGACCACCTGTTCAGCGTTACCTATGAAGAGCTGCGGCGGTTGGCGGCGACCGTTCGCCGGGATGATCCGGGGGCGACTCTGACGCCCACTGCGCTGGTCAACGAGGCCTGGCTGAAGCTGGCTGCGACCCCAGGTGTTGCGGGGACCTCGCGGGTCCACTTCAAGCGGATCGCGGCCCGGGCCATGCGCCAGGTGCTCATCGAGGCAGCGCGGCGGCGCAAGGCCGAGAAACGGGGCGGCGGCGCGCTGCTGGTCACCTTCGATGAGCAGCTGACGGCACCGGCCAGCTCGGCGGGGGAGCTGCTGGCGCTGAACGAGGTCCTGAACCGGTTGGCGCAACTCAATCCCCGGCAGGCAGTCGTGGTGGAAAGTCGCTTCTTTGGTGGGCTGGACATCGCCGAAACCGCCGAGCTGCTGGCGATCTCGGAGGCCACGGTGCTGCGGGACTGGCGGGCCGCCCGGGCCTGGCTGGCGCAGGAACTTCACCCGGCGGACTGAGGGCCCACCGATGAGTGAACCCCTGGACCCGGCCCGCTGGGAGCGGATCCAACGCCTGTTCCACGAAGTGGCGGACCGGCCGGCCGCGGAGCAGGATGCCGTCCTGGTGGAAGGGAGCGGCGGTGACCAGGACCTGGTGAAGGTGGTGCGGGCCCTGCTCGCCGCGGATGCCCGCCAGGGCACCCTGCTGGACCGCGATGTCGCCCAGCTGGCCCGGGAATTCTTCCCCCATACCACAGAGGAACTGCCCCGCCACCAGTTCGGGCCCTACCGCATCACCCGCCTGCTGGGCGAAGGTGGCATGGGCGTAGTGTATCTGGCCCGGCGCGATGACCTGGGCAGCCTCGCGGCCATCAAGATCCTCCGTGACGCCTCGCTGTCCCCGTCGCGCCGGGAACGCTTCGCGGCCGAGCAGCGCACCCTGGCCCAACTCAACCACCCCGGCATCGCCAGGCTGTATGACGCCGGCACCCTGCCCGACGGCACCCCCTGGTTCGTCATGGAGTACGTCGATGGGATGCGGCTGACAGACTACTGTACCGATCGGATCCGGTCGGTGCCCGGCCGGCTGGAGCTGTTCCGGCGGGTCTGCGAGGCGGTGCAGCACGCTCACCAGCACGCGGTGATCCACCGTGACCTGAAGCCGTCCAACATCCTGGTCCGGAGCGATGGCAGCGTAAAGCTGCTCGACTTCGGGATCGCCAAGCAGCTGGAGAACCTCGAGCTGCCGGAAGAACAGACCCGGACCGGACTCCGATTGATGACACCGGCTTATGCTGCGCCGGAACAGCTCCGGGGCGGGCGGGTCGGGGTCCACACCGACGTGTACGCGCTGGGCGTCATCTTGTTCGAGCTGCTGGCGGGACGGCTGCCCTTCGAGCGCTCCACCCGGACGCCCGCAGAGGCGGTGGTGTCGCTAGACGAACAGGCCGCGGAGCGGCCCTCCGCGGTCGCCCGCCGTGGCGGTGTCGGGGCCCGATATCGGCCGGCCGAAGGCCACGCCTGGGCCGAACTGGACGTGCTGTGCCTCACCGCGATGCATCCCGATCCGGAACGCCGCTACCAGACGGTCGAGGCCCTGGTGCGGGACATCGATCATTTTCTGGCCGGGCGGCCGCTGGAGGCGCGGCCCGACAGTCTCCGGTACCGTGCCGCCAAGTTCGTGCGTCGCAACTGGCGCGCGGTGGCCGTGGCCGGGCTCGGCGCCACCCTGCTGCTGAGCCTGGTGGTGTTCTACACCTTGCGGCTGGCTTCGGCGCGCAATGCGGCTCTCGCCGAGACCGCCCGCACCGAACGGATTCAGCAGTTCATGCTGAACCTGTTCCAGGGTGGCGACCGCGAGGCCGGTCCGTCGGACAGCCTCAGGGTGGTCACGTTGGTCGACCGTGGAGCGCAGGAAGCCCGGGCCCTCGAGGATGAACCCGAGATCCAGGCCGAACTGTACCAGACGCTGGGAGGGCTGTACCTGAACCTGGGACAGTTCGCCCGCGCCGACACCCTGCTCACGCTGGCCCTTGAACGGCGCCGGGCTCGGCTGGGACCGGATCACCCGGATGTGGCGCGCAGCCTGGTTGCGCTGGGACGGCTGCGCCTGAAACAGGCCCGCTACGACGAGGCCGAACAAGTGACTCGGGACGGCCTCCGGATCGCCGGCACCCATCTCCCCGCCAGTCGCGAAGTGGTGACCGATGCCACCGCCTCCGTGGGCCGGATACTGGAGGAACGGGGAGCCTATGAACAGGCCATCCCAGCTTTCGCCGAAGCCCTGAGCCGGCTCGGCACCCGGGACTCCGGTTCCGCGGCGTATGCCTCCACCCTCGGCGATCTGGCCAACACCCATTTCCTGGCGGGCCACTACGACACGGCGGACTCGCTGCACCGGCGGGTCCTGGCCCTGAGTCGCCGGCTCTATGGCGACCGCCATCCCAATGTCGCGGAGGAGCTCGCCGACCTGGGGGAAATCCAGCAGATGCTGGGGCATTACCCCGAGGCGGAGACCTGGTTCCGGCAGGCACAGGACATCTCCCTGAGCTGGTACGGGCGCAACCACCCGGTCACGGCGTCCTACCTGACGATGCTGGGCCGATCGCTGCTGTTCCAGAACAAGTTCGATTCCGCCTCGGTCGCGCTGGAGGAGGCCCTGGCCATCCAGGAGCGCAG
>CALMOP010000018.1 GCA_937871775.1 uncultured Gemmatimonadota bacterium
GTCGCCCACCATCGGGTCGCCCACCATCGGGTCGCCCACCATCGGGTCGCCCACCCATCGGGTCGCCCACCCATCGGGCCGCCGGTACGGGCGCGGACAACCCGACGAAGCCATGGTGCGTCATCCCGTTTCGACGTGCCGCGCGATTCCGGCGAGGGTGCGCGAGGCGATGCCGTGGACGAAAACCGGGCCGATGACCCACTCCGCCGCGATCCGGGAGACCAGGGGCCAGGCGGGTCCATCCCACTGGTGTACAATGGTAGCCCGGGTCCCGGCCGAGTCCGGTGTCAGCCGCCACACCACGTCCATCCCCCGGGTGATGCCCCGGATGTGGTGATAGCGAACCTCGTGGCGGACCGGATCCACCCACATTTCCGAGACCCACCAGGTGGGCCAGTCGAGCGGGCCGAAGGGACGGTTGGCGCTCATTTCCACCACGCCGCCGTCGGGGCGGACCTCGAGCATGCGCACGTAGCGATAGTGGGTCAGCAGCTGGGGCCACCGCTCGACCGCGCTGGCGGCCGCAAACGCCCGCGCGATCGGGGCCCGCATGAGGCACTCATCCACGGTCCTCAGCGGGCCCTCCAGGTTGCCACCAGCCGGAACCCCGGCGTGCGCTCGATCCGGGCCCGGATGCCGGCACTGGCCAGGAGCCCGGCCAGCTCCGCGTCGGAATAGCCCCGCCGCACCGAGGTGAGCCCGTCCTGCCGGGTGGCCGGGTCGAAGCGGAGCAGCCGCGATCCCACCCAGAACCCTGCCAGTGCCACCGGGGACCGCCGCAGGTCGGCGATGATTACGCCGCACCGCGCCAGCCGGTCGGCTGCCTGACAGAACCGGATCATGGCCGGTGCCGAGAAGTGATGGACCAGCTGACTGGCGATGACCAGGTCCACGCTGTGGTCCCGGATCGGCAGCGCCCCGGCGCAGCCCAGCAGGGTGGCGATCCCACGGGAGCCCGCCAGTTTCGCCGCGGCCCGGTGCCGCTCCAAGCCGATCGGTACCAGCCGGATCCCCCGGGTAGCCGCCCACCGCACCGCCCGCGCCATCAGGTCCCCGCTGCCGCACCCCACATCCAGCACCGTGATTCGTTGGGGCGACCCACCGGGTCGCCCCGGTTCCGGTTCCACCCCAAGTCCCGTCGATGCCCCGGTCCGCCACCCTGGTAGGGGCGACCCACCGGGTCGCCCTGGTGCCCCATCGGATGATCCCCCATCCCCCAGCACCATCCCCAGCCCCCGGCGCACCGCCCACCAGCCGCCGAACCAGCGGTTGGCCCGGACGATGTGGCGGAGCGACTCCCCGACCTGTGCCGGATCGGCATCAGGGTCGTCCAGCAGCTCCCGCCCCAGTGCGGCTGGCGCGGGCCCGCTCACGGCTCCTCGAAGTTGCCGTATTGACCCTGGAAGTAGAGCAGTGGCATCGCTTCCCGGGTGGCCCCGCCGGTCACGCGCCCGACGAACAGGGTGTGATCTCCCAACGGAAAATCGGCGTAGCGCTCGCACTCGATGTGGGCCAGCACCGCCTCCAGCACGATCAGCCCTCCCGGCGTCTCCCGCCATCCACCCGCGGTGAAGCGCTGCTCCGGCGGCAGGTCGGCGAAGCGCCGCGAGACCGCCTCCTGGCCGGCCGCCAATACGTTGATCACGAAGTCTCCGCTGGCCGACATGCTGCGATGCATCTCGGCGGTCACATCCACGCACACCGACACCAGTGGCGGAGCCAGCGAGACCGCCGCCAGGCTGGAGGCGGTCATGCCCACCGGCTTGCCGGCGGCATCCCGGGTGGTCAACACCGTGACCCCGGTGGCGAACCGGCCCAACAGCTCGCGGAACAGGCCCTGATCGATGTCGGGGCGGCTCACAGGATCATCCGGCAGAGGAACCAGGGGTTGAGAACGGCGGACGCCGGAATGTAGTCGGCGGTCGCGGCGACGAAGGTGTGCCCCAGGTCGCGGAGCGCGAGCCGTCGGAGTGCCCGGTCGAACAGCGGCGGCGCGAGCATGCCGTACCCGACCACCCGCTCGATGGTCCACTTGCCGAGGAAGGCGGAGAGCCGGGCCCGGCGGTAGCCGGCCAGCGAGCGGGCGGTGACCGGACCCGGGGTTGCCAGGGCGATGAGTGCGGCGTGGGAGGCCAGGCTGGCGCCCTTGAGCGCCGCGTGAATGCCATCACCGGTGAAGGGGTCGAAGAATTCCGCCGCGTCACCCACCAGCAGGGCCCCGTCGCACAGGACCCGCTGGGACCGGGCCGCGAACGGGCCGGTCACCAGCACCGGGCGCACCAGCGCTTCCCGCCGGATCCGGCCGCGGAGTCCGGGGAACTCCTCCAGCGTCTCCAGGAAGAACCGGGTCGGATCGCCCGCCGCCCGGCGGGTCCGCTCCACCGGCACCACCAGCGCGACGTTGGCGATGGCCGGCGCCCCGGATGTCGCCAGCGTGATCCGGTTCACTCCAGCGTAGCCGTCCCGTCCGACGTGCATCGCGGCCAGGCCGTCGAGTCCCGCGAGGCCCGCGACATGGGCCACGAACGCCATTCGGGCCGGGCGACCATGGCGGCGCCCCCCGAGCGCCCGCGCCAGCCGGGAGTGCAGTCCATCGGCGCCGATGGTGAGCCTGGCCCGGATGACCTCGGACGGTCCCCCGGCGGCGCGCAGTACCGCGCCGGTGACCGCGCCCGACTCGAGGATCGGTCCGTCGACCAGGGTGGCCTCGCGGAACTCGGCTCCGGCCGCCAGCGCCGCAGCCAGGAGTCGGGCGTCGAGGATACGGCGGGAGACGGCCAGGCCGGTGGCGCGAAAGGGCGCCACCGGCGCCGCGGCGAAGCGTCCGGTGAGCGCCGCCCCGTCGGGGCCGTGCACGGTGCTGCCATGGAGCGGGGCCGCGCCCGCGGCCTCGAGATCCTCCACCACGCCGAGCTGATCGAGCAGCCGGACCGCTTCGGGGCTCAGGTACTCGGAACAGGGCTTGTCGCGCGGGAACCGGGCCCGGTCCACCAGTAACACCCGGATCCCGGCCCGGGCCAGGTGCCACGCGGTAGCGGCCCCCGCGGGGCCAGCGCCGATGATCAGGACTTCGCTGCCTCTACTGGCCTTCATCCCGAACCCGCGACGAGAACTTCGCTGGCTCTGTCGCTCCTCATCCCGAACCCGCGGAGCGGGTGAGGGATCTGCTCCGCACTCCTGGTGGCCGGCGATGGGCTTCCAGGACTGGGTAGTAGATCCCTCGGGCTGCGCCCTCGGGATTGAGGTGAGGAAGCTCTGCGCCTCATCCCGAACCCGCGGAGCGGGTGAGGGATCTGCTCCGCACTCCCGGTGGCCGGCGATGGGCTTCCAGGATTGGGCAGTAGATCCCTCGGGCTGCGCCCTCGGGATGAGGTGGGGAAGCTCTGCTCCTCATCCCGAACCCGCGGAGCGGGCGAGGGATCTGCTGCGCACTCCTGGTGGCTGGCGTCGGACTGCCAGGACGGTGTAGATCCATCGGGCTGCGCCCTCGAGATGAGGTGGGAGAGATCTGGTCGAGGCGGGGAAGATCTGCTCATGGTTGCCACCCGTGGTGACAGCGTCATAGACGGCCGAACCAGCGCCAGGCACACCACCCGGCGAGCATCCCGACCAGCGTCGCCATGGCGTTGACCAGGTCGTTGCCCAGCCAGGCGAGTCCCGCAACCGGCCGGGCCCGGTGACCGCAGCGATGCCACGGCCGCTCGGTGGGCTGATCGCAGGCGTCGCAATGGAACCGGCCCTGCCAGCCGGCGCCGAGGCAGGAGTCGAGCAGCATCCCCGGCGGGCCGACGATCAGGGCCAGCCACAGCAGCTCGGCCCGGCCCGCCGCGAAAGCCGCGGCGCCACCCACGGTGAGCGCGCCGACCACGGCGTTGAGCGAGCCCGTCAGGGTCACGCCGCCGCTGCTGCCCGGCGGCACCACCCTGCCGCTGAGGATGTTCCTCGGGGGCATGCGGCTCCATCCGCCGCCGGCGGTGGCCCAGGTGTCCGCCGCGGCGACTGCCAGGCTGGCCACGACGGACCAGAGTCCGCCTCCCGGCAGCAGGGATCCGAGGAACGCGGCGCCGCCGTTGGCCACCACCTGGGCCGAATCGCGGCGGGCGCCCTTGGCACCGAGATCGACGCCCGGATCCGGAGCGAGCCGGGAAAGCGCACTTCCCCCCACGAAGAAGCTGCCCAGCGCCGCCAGCCCCGGCCACCCGGTCCGAATGGCGATCACGGTGCCCACCAGGATCGCCGCCCCGGCGCCGGCCGGGGTCAGGACCCGGAAGCGCCACCCCAACGCGGCAACCCCGGTGGTGATGGCAAGGGCGAGGCTGGGGTTCATGAGTAAATAAGGTAAGTGTGGGTCAGGGGTGAAAAGGCGAG